>JAISLN010000183.1 GCA_031290835.1 Prevotellaceae bacterium | reverse complement strand
ATGCAGCTCCTATACCGTCAAACCGTAGGCGTACAACCGGAGTACGTGAGCGGCTTTAGCTATTCACTCACTAAAAAACGATTATCCATGATGACAAAAAACAAAACGAGCAAGCTCTTTGCGCTAAAAGTGCTTGCCATTGCGCCCGCAGCAGCGGTGCTGGTGGCGCTATTTGGCTGTGAACAACGGCAAAGCAACGCGCAAAAGCCGGAAGCCTCCGTGCAGCAGCTCTTCTCGAGCGATTCGGTTGGCGTACTTTCCTCCGATACCGTAGCGATAGCCACGGGAGGGACGGTGCTTACTCCTCTTTCGACGGAAGAAAATTCCAAAGCCGACGGAAAATCCGGAGGCACCGTAACCATTACCCTGAAGACAGGGGAAGTGATAACCCTAACCGACGCAAAGGAAAACCCCATTTCGGAGCAAATTTCGGCGCTACATCTCAGTGCTGACGAAATTCAATCTGTGGAGGTTATCAAAAAGTAAGAGGGGGTGGCTTTGCTCACAATGGCGGCAGCCGCGAACAGCGGCATTGCGCGCGCAGCGAATTAGCTCAAAATGTTGACAGCGGGCGCAAAACAATTTGCGCCATCGGCAGCCTGTTGATAACTATTTTCCCGGAAATATGCGTACAATCCAAAATTTAGGGTTACTTTTGCCGCTATGAAAAACCGCCTATCATTTTAGCTTATGGGTAATAGCATGCAACCCATTTTTTGTAGCTCCGGAATGCCGCCTTGCGCCTCAAGCGGGGTTGGCATGGTAGGGGCGCCGCTCGGGCGCCCCCTGAATAGCAGCACACACACACACACACACACACACACGCACACACACACGCACGCACACACACACACACACACACACACACACACACACACACACACACACACACACACACACACACACACACACACATAGTTAGGGCAAAAAATTTTTTGCCCCTACGCGGGTGCGCGTATTATACAAAATATTTTTCAAATTTCATATATCGCCGCACCATGTTTTTTTTGCATGGGGTGGTTTTTTCGTCACTCCCTGCCGTCATTTTCTCCCTCGCAGCCGCCATTACCCCGTTCGCAGCCATTATTACCCCGTTCGCAGCCGCCATTTTCTCATTCCCTGCCGTCATTCCGACCGGAGTGCGCGAGGCACGAGCGCACGGAGTGGAGGAACCTCCTCGCAGACCACCGTAGCTTGCCGCGCCCATCGCGCCCTTCGCGGCAAGGGGCAGGTGGGGTGCGAGGAGATTCCTCGGCTTCGCTCGGAATGACGGCTGCGAATGACGGCAGGGAGCGAATGGCGCGGCAGGCTGCGAATGACGGCAGGGAGCGAATGGCGCGGCAGGCTGCGAATGACGGCAGGGAGCGAATGGCGCGGCAGGCTGCGAATGGCGGCAGGGAGCGAATGGCGCGGCAGGCTGCGAATGGCGGCAGGGAGCGAATGGCGCGGCAGGGAGCGAATGGCGGCAGGCTGCGAATGGCGCGGCAGGCAGCGAATGAGGCGACTTATGGACTGAGTTTACAAAAATCACAGCTCACAAAATTATTAATTATCTAAAAAATGAAAAAAATGAAAACAACAAAAAAAATGATGATGAAAACGATGCTGATTTCTTTATTTGCGCTGCTGCTCCCGGCGGCGCAGGCGCAGGGCGCCGACAGGCAGCCGCTGGCGGTGCTGGTGGTAGGGGTGGACAATTGGATGTTTGGGGATGTTATTGCCCATATAGTGGGCGAGGAGCTCAAGCGCAGTAACCCCAACCTTGTGCCGGTAACGCGCGAAAAGTTTGTGCAGAACAAGCTCAAGGCGCTACGGCGGACTCCCGGCGCGATAAACCTTTGCGAGTTTCGCGCATGGGCGAGTGCGCAGAATCTAGCGCAGGTATGCCTTGTGGAGGCAAAAAAGGGCATCGGCGGCAACGCCAACGCCCCCTTTTCTTTTGCTAACGCTGAACAAAAGTATTCGGCGCAGGTCATAGACGTTACCGGCAACAGGCGGTCATGCGTTGCCGTTTTTGACTTCACCCGCTCCGGTGGCGGCGAGATGGCGGCGGCGGAGCTGACGAAGGTGGCGTGGGAGGTTGTTGGCCGCCTTCAGAGCAGCAGCTGCGAGAGTTCTTCTGACATCAGCTGCCACCCGGGTGCGCCGGAGATGGTACTTGTGGAGAAAGGTACGTTTACGATGGGTTGTGATGGCACTCGGGATGGGGGCAAAGCAGGCGTGAGCAGCGGGGATAACGGCGTTTGCATATCTTCTGAGGAGCCGCAGCATTCCGTTACGCTGACCAAGGACTTTTATATCGGCGTAACAGAAATTACACAGGGGGAGTGGTATGCGGTGATGGGCAGCTTTCCCGAAACTATTCCCAAAAGCTATTTGGGTGACGACAAGCCGATGATTTACGTTAGCTGGAATGATATTACGGGTGCTGGTGGCTACTTGGAGAAGCTGAATGCTGCTGTGGGGCTTACGGAGTCTGCGCATAAGTACCGGTTGCCCACGGAGGCGGAGTGGGAGTACGCGGCACGCGGAGGCCATCACAAGGAAAACTTCAAGTACAGCGGGCATAAGACTGTAGGGCTGGTGGCGTGCTATAAGGGTAACGTCAGCACGCTACAGGCTGTAAAGACGAAAGCAGCGAATGCGCTTGGCGTTTACGACATGAGCGGGAACGTTTGGGAGTGGTGCTCTGACAGGTATGGCAGCCGCTACTATAGCAGCACGCCCCAAAATGATCCTACAGGCCCCACATCAGGCAATGACTACGTTGTCCGCAGCGGCAGCTGGTACTGGGAGGCGACAGAGTGCCGCATTGCCAACCGCAACATGCACGGCTCCGGCTACCGCGATTACGACGTTGGCTTTCGCGTGGTATTCCAGTAACTTTTGCGTGGTTTTGCCTTAGCTTATCCTACTGTGCGTCAGTCATTTCGTGTAAGCTAAGCGAGCTTTGCCGAGGCCCAAAAAAATACCGCCTGCGGCGGCAGAAATTTTTTTGGAAAAAGCGGGCTTCCGCCGTATCTTGCAGCCCTGCAAGGGCAGCATTTCCATAGCCGCAGGTCAGCGACCTGCACGAACTAACCGCTGCGCAAGCGCCAAAGTCCTGCCTTTCAGGCAGGCTGAAGAGGCGGCGCGACATTCCGCAGGTCGCTGACCTGCGGTTATGAAAATCCTACCCTGCGGGTAGGGTGTGCAAACCCGCGTAATTTTTTCTGCTGATTTGTGCCGAAATCAGCTGATTCAACAACCTCATTTTCACCTAATTTCCCAAACAAAACCACCTCAGTAGCCATGAAATACGCCACCTGCAACCCAACCTCATTAACCTCATTGGGCTATGCTGCGAGCAAACAATGAGGTAATGAGGTTACTATTCGCATCATATACTGTTGCTACTGAGGTGGTTTTGTTTGAAAAATTAGGTAAAAATGAGGTTTTCGCTGCCTCCTTTTTCAGCTTGATTCCGGAAGAAAAATTCCGTGCCTTTTGAGCGCACCACCCCTGCGGGACTTGGTGCAGCACCACGTGCCGTTCTTACGGAATTAGCTTTCGCAACAATTTGAAATTCACCCAAATGATGCGGGAATTTGTACAGTAGAAAATATTCGCGTAAATTTGAAGGCAACAAAAGTACACGGAGTTTTCACCATTTTTTTTCGGAATACATGAAAAAACGTCTTACAATAGCGCTGGTGGCGCACGACCGCCGCAAGGCAGATATGGTAGAATGGGCTGCTTTCAACGCCGATTTTCTGTCGCGGCACAGGCTTGTATGCACCGGCACCACCGGCAAGCTGATACAGGACGCCTACTCGGCGCAAGGCGTAGCCGCCGACATTACCCGGATGAACTCCGGGCCGCTGGGCGGCGACGCGGAAATTGCCGCAATGGTGGTGCGCAAGGAAATTGACCTTGCCGTCTTCCTGATTGACGACCTCAACGCCCAGCCCCACGAGGCGGACATTATGATGCTGCTCCGCCAATGCCGGGTGCACAACATCCCCATCGCCTGCAACCGCTACAGCGCCGACCTGATGATAACCAGCCCGCTCTGGGACGAGGAAAACTACAAGCCAACATTTCCCAAATACGTAGAATACCATCGGGAAGCCTGACGGGTATTTTCAACGCGCCGCAAGCCGACAAAACAAGAGAGGCTACCGTTACCCGATAGCCTCTCTTCGTTGATTTTCGCCATTCTTACTTGCTTACTTCTTGAAGTAGCGGTTGTAAAGCCCTTCAAAACCTTTTCCGTGGCGCGCTTCGTCCTTGCACATTTCGTGCACGGTGTCGTGAATAGCGTCCAGATTTAGCTGCTTGGCAAGGGTGGCAATGCGCTTCTTGTCCTCACATGCGCCGGCTTCTGCCTCCATGCGCTTTTTGAGGTTGGTTTTGGTATCCCAAACCACCTCTCCCAGCAGCTCGGCAAACTTGGCGGCGTGCTCGGCCTCTTCCCATGCGTAGCGCTTAAAGGCTTCCGCCACTTCGGGATAGCCTTCGCGGTCTGCCTGACGGCTCATGGCAAGGTACATGCCGACCTCCGTCGATTCTCCCATAAAGTGCGCCTTCAAGCCCTCCAGCACAACGGGGTCAACCCCCTTGGCCACGCCAATTACGTGCTCGTCAACAAACTTCAGGGCGCCTTCAGCTTCTACCAGCTCCTTAAATTTGTCCTTTGGCTGCTTGCACTGCGGGCAAGCTGCGGGAGCTTCGTCCCCTTCGTGTACGTAGCCGCACACGGTACAAATCCATTTCTTTTTCATAGCGTAAAAAAAATATAAATTAAAACTTAACCGGATGCCGACTGCATGTAATCGGCCATCCACGACTTTGTTGTATAAACGAACATGCTCGTTTTAGGGTTGCAGCCGGCAGGGGTCGGCGTTGGCGGCTTCTTCCTCCTCTGCCTCTTCTGCGGCTTTTTTGTTAGCTTCTGCTTTGCACCTGCCGCAGTAGCCTTTGTAGTACAGCTGACTTTCGGTTATCACCAGCTCGCCTGCGGATTTTACGTTCAGCGCCTCAAAGCTGCCTACCGGCACGTCGTGTACGCTGCCGCACTGCTTGCACCGAAAGTGGGCGTGGCGAAAAATGTTGGCGTCGTAGCGCAGGTTTTTATCGTCAATGTTCAGCTCAAGCACTGCGCCTTGCCGGGCAAGGAGCTTCAAGGTGTTGTAAACGGTTGTTTTGGACAGCGTGGGGATGGAGGCGGACAAGCCGCTGAACACAGTATCTACCGTCGGATGCACAAAGTTGTCCATCAAGTACCCCATAATGGCTATGCGCTGTAGCGATGGCTTTACGCCAAACTGCTCTAACCGTTTTACGACCTCGCTTTGAGTTTTCATTATAAATTTGTAATGATTACAATTTTATTTCCGATACAAAGGTAGCCAAATAATTTGAATGCGCAAATTTTTTCTGAAAAAAAATTTTTTCAGCGGATGCTCCACTCAAAACCTTCTTTGGTATCTTTTACGGTAACACCAAGTGCGTCAAGCTCATTACGGATTTTGTCGGCGGTGGCAAAATCTTTGCTCGATTTTGCCTGTAGGCGCAGGTTGAGCAAAAGATTTACCAAATCTGCCGAAAGGTCTTTGCGGTTGGCGTCCGCCTGCGAGTCGTCTTTTATGCCAAGTATATCGGAGGTGATTAGGGTAAAGTCGGCGTTCAGCTTTTCCATGTCGGCAGCGGTGAGCGCCTCTGTTCCGACCTTCAGGGCGTTGATGTTTTTTATCCACTCCGCGAGGACGGCCAGCGCCACGGCCGTGTTCAGGTCGTCGTTGAGCGCGGCGCGGCAGTCGGCGGCGAGGCGCGATACGTCTAAGGTGGACTTGTCGGACGGCTTGAGGTGGGGGAGCGTTTTTTGGGCGGCAAGCAAGCGCTGCAAGCCTTTTTCGGCGGCCTGCAAGGCCTCGTTGCTAAAGTCGAGCGTGCTGCGGTAGTGCGCCTGCAGGATGAAGAAGCGCACGGCCATGGGGCTGTAGGCCTGCGTCAGCAGCCGGTGCGAGCCGGCAAAGAGCTCCTCCAGCGTGATGAAGTTGCCCAGCGATTTGCCCATTTTTTGCCCGTTGATGGTAATCATGTTGTTGTGCACCCACATTCGCGCAGCGTCGTGCCCGCAGGCGGCAACGCTCTGCGCAATTTCGCACTCGTGGTGCGGAAACATCAAGTCTAAGCCGCCGCCGTGAATGTCAAACGTTTCGCCGAGGTACTTGGTGCTCATTGCCGAGCACTCCAAGTGCCAGCCCGGAAAGCCAACGCTCCACGGCGACTCCCAGCGCATAATGTGCTCCGGCGAGGCCTTTTTCCAGAGCGCAAAGTCAAAGGGGTTTCGCTTGTCGTCCTGCCCGTCGAGGTCGCGCGTGTTGGCCATCAGGTCGGAGAGCACCCTGCCCGAAAGCTTTCCGTAGGTATATTTTTTGCTGTACGCCTCTACGTCAAAGTACACCGAGCCGCCTATTTCGTAGGCAAATCCGCGCTCCAGTATTTCCCGCACCAGCGCAATCTGCTCCATGATGTGCCCGCTGGCGCGGGGTTCAATGCTTGGCGGGAGCACGTTCAGCTGCTGCATGGCGCGGTGGTAGCTGTTGGTGTAGCGTTGGGCTATCTCCATAGGCTCCAGCTGCTCCAGCCGCGCTTTTTTGGCAATCTTGTCTTCGCCCGCATCGGCATCGTTTTCGAGGTGCCCCACGTCGGTAATGTTGCGCACGTAGCGCACCCTGTAGCCCAAGCGGGTGAGGTAGCGAAACAGCAAATCGAAGGTCACCGCCGGACGCGCGTGCCCCAAGTGCGGGTCGCCGTACACCGTAGGGCCGCAAACGTACATGCCCACGTGAGGCGGGTTGAGCGGCTCAAAATTTTCTTTTTTACGCGAAAGCGTGTTGTACAGCTGAAGGGTTGTGCTCATGGCGTGCGTGATATTTTTCGTGATTTTTCGTGCAAAGATAGCAAATTTCGCAATATGCACCGCTGCAATACATCGGGCAGCTATAAACAACTTGCGAAAGTTGAGTAGGCTCTATAACGTTTCAGGTGGGTATCTTTATCCAAACGGATACGTATTCACCGTAAGTAATTTTTCTTTGCCCGTCAGGGCATACATATCAGTAGAAAAAGCACCGGAGAGCGGAAAT
>JAISLN010000182.1 GCA_031290835.1 Prevotellaceae bacterium | reverse complement strand
AGCGCACGGTTGACCACCGGAATGATATTTTGCTGGTGCGCCCGCGACGCCAGCTCCGGGACAACTCCGCCGTAGGCCTCGTGCACGCTCTGGTTGGCAATTACGTTTGAAAGCAGCGTTGTGCCGCGCACTACCGCCGCCGAAGTGTCGTCGCACGAAGATTCTATACCCAAAATGATGTCGTTAGCCATCCCCCGTATTCATATAAATTAAGCGTTTTTCCCATATAAATTAAACGTTTATTCCGTTTTATGTAGGGCAATACTTGGACAAAAGTAGTAACTTTGCCTGATTAAGCAAGTTTTTATTTTTTCATTTTTTGAAGAAGATATTCACCATATTTTATGTAACAGCACTGTTTCTCTTGCTGTTACCAACAGCGGCTGTTTTTACGGTACGTCATCCGAAGGTTCAAAAGTATTTGGTGGACAAATCGGCTAAAATGCTGTCGGACAGATTAGATACAAAGGTAAGCGTAGGTTCTGTCCGTTTTCGGCTATTTAACCGCCTTGTGCTGAATGATGTGTACGTTCAAGGGTTGTCGGGCGATACGCTGATTTTTGTAGGCCGTGCGATGGGGTCGCTCACCAACCTGCACCTATCCAACAGATACGCGGAAATCGGGACGCTGCGCCTGAGCAACGCCCGCCTGCACCTCGAAAAAGACACGGCGGGAGTGCTCAACTTAGGCTCTCTGCTTGACAGGCTAAAGGACAGCGCCGATAATCCTCCTCCACAGGACTCGGGAAACGGCTCTTTTCATTTCCGCGTGCACAACGTAGAAGCCGACAACTTGTTTTTCAGCTATATCGACCACATCCGGCAGGCGCCCGCAAGCGATAGCGCCATTGACTTCAGGCACGTCATTGTTAAGGATATATCATTCAGGATAAGCGATTTGAGCATGGAGGGCGATACCATGCAATGCCAGCTGGAGTATTTGCAGCTCCGGGAGCGCAGCGGCTTCAACCTGCACTGCCTGTCGGGCGCCGTAAGCGTGGCGCCCACCTTTATCGAAATAAAAAAGCTGACCATCCGGGATGACTTCTCCAATATCAACGCCAGCTACTACCGCATGGACTACGAGCGCTTTGCCGACTTCACCGGCTACGTGGAAAAGGTAGCCATGTCGGCAGAGTTTACTTCGTCTGACGTTGACTTGTACACCATCGCCTTTTTTGCGCCCAAAATGTCCAAGCTGCACCTGAAGGTAGGGCTCACCGGCCTTGTCAACGGGACGGTAAGCAGCCTCAAGGGGCGCGATTTGACGGTTGGCTTTGGCAAGCGCACAGAGGCAAAAGTCAGCTTTTCCATGCAGGGGCTGCCCGATCCGCAAAATACTTTTTTCATGTTCGACGTCAAAAATCTTGTCAGCATCCCCGAAGATATTTCTACCGCCGACACAGCGCTGAACGGCAAGTACGCCAAGCACGAAGCGCTGCTGCACCAGCTGGGCAGGGTACAGGGGAAGGCTCGCTTTACCGGATTTTTGAGCAACTTTGTGGCCGACGGCGTGCTGCGCTCGGACATCGGTACGCTCATTGGCGACCTTTCGTTTGTGCCGGCGCCCGATTCGGCCATCCTTGTCAACGGAACGCTGGGCACCGACAACTTTCACCTCGGCAAGCTGCTCAACGATTCTGTTGTGGGGGAAATAGATTTTTACGGAAAAGTGAACGGAACGCTCAAGAGCTTCAAACACCTGTCGCTCAATGCCGACCTGAACATTCCCATGGTGGAGCTCTACGGTTATCCCTACCACGGCACCAAGTTCAGGGGGCTGATTACCGAAAAATCGTTTCGGGGCGAGCTGCTGTGCGACGACGCCAACATGAGCTTTGGCTTTAGCGGCATCGCCAACTTTGAACAGGAGAGGTCGCAATTCGACTTCAAGCTTCAGGTGCACCACGCCGATTTTGCCGCTACCGGCATCAACCGGCGCGACAGCCTCTCGCAGCTTACGCTGGAGGCAACCGCCAAGCTGGAGGGCAACAGCATAGACAACTTTTCGGGAAAGCTTACCATCAACAGCGCCAAATATACCTCCGTGAAGGGAGAATTTTCGGCGGATTCGATCCTGCTGGAGGCAAAGCATATCGGTGATACCGAGCTGCTGACGCTCAAGTCGGACGTGCTGGAGGCAAGCCTCAACGCCAAAGGCGGCATGATGAACATGTCTCCTGCGCTGGACAGCATGTTTCGCTACTTTATCCCGGCCTACCACCACCTGCTTCAGGTAGCCAGCCCCGACAGCGCAGCGCTGTTGCCCTCCAAAGCGTCCATACAGCCTAGAAAGCTTGAATACTCCTTTTCGCTGCTCACCAAAAACGCCGAAAAACTCCAGCTGCTGCTTACTCCGGGCTTCATGGTAGCCGACAGCACGCTGGTGAGCGGCTGCATTTCGTCCGACATCAGCTGCGTAAAGCTGAAAATCAACGCCCCCTACGTACGCTACGGCGGGCTGAACGTTGCCGACGTGCGCGTAAGCTCTGCGGCGCAGGATTCGCTGCTCAACTTTATCATCAACGCGCGACAAGCGAGCTTGGACAACCTGAAGCTGCAAGACTTGGAAATGGCCGGAACGCTCCAAAACAACCTGCTTTCGCTAGCATCAGGCTACAAAACATCCATTGCTTCGGGTCGGGTGAAAACGCAGGTACGGTTTTTTGAGAACAGCCGCGGTAAAAAAGGCATGGACGTGGAGCTATTTCCCTCCACCTTGGCGCTAAGCGACATGCGCTGGAAGCTGTTTCCAAGTAAAATCAGGATAGAAGATAGGCGCTACACCATTGACGGCTTTAAGCTGGAAAATGAGCTCCAGCGGCTGCACATCAACGGCGCCATATCCACCAGCACAAGCGACACGCTCCTGTGCGAGCTGCACAACCTGTCGGTAGCGCAGCTGATACGCCCGCTGAACAGCAAGGTAGAGCTGACCGGCAACGTTTCGGGCAGCATCGTTGCGCGGGGGCTGCTTGCGCCCATGCCGCTGCTTTCGGCCGACGTGAACGCCTCCGCCGTTACGCTTGCCCACAAGCCTGTGGGTGATATTACGCTGCATACCTCCATTGCAGAAAACGAAAAAGACGTGACGGTGAAGCTGAGCATCAACAAAGACGGCGAGGAGAACCTGAGCGCGGTGGGAACGCTAACCGCCGACGGCGAAATGCTGGCCACGGCAAAGCTCAACAAGGTGGACTTGTACCACGTTGAGCCGCTGGTGGAGGGCGCGCTGTCGGATATTGGCGGAACGCTCAGCGGCGAGCTCAGCGCGACGGGACGCCTCAGGCAGCTGCTGCTCAACGGGGAGCTGTACTTGAGCCGTGGGCAGCTCAAGGTCGATTACCTCAACACCACGTTCAAGGTGAGCGGCCCCGTAGCTATGGAAAACAACACGCTGCAAATGCGCGACATTACCGTAACGGACGAGGCAAATAATCCGGGCAAGCTGAGCTTTACGCTGGCCAACATCACCACGCCGGAAAAGCTTCACTACTCGCTAACGGTAGCGCCCAACAAATTTCACGTATTCAACACCACCGAGCGGCACAACGACTACTTTTACGGACAGGGCTACGCCACGGGGACAGTGCAAATCAACGGCAAGCGCGGCGAGACCTCCATTGAGGGGACGGCAACCACCAACGACAAAACGGCGTTTTCGATACTGCTGGGCAGCAAGGGGCAGGCGCAGGCGCAGAACCGCAGCTTTATTGACTTTGTTTCCCACGACGAGGTTGAGGTAACAAAAAAGAAAAGGGAAGAAAAAGAGGCAAGCGTCAAGCCCAACATTAAGGTCAGCCTCAACCTCAACGCCACCAACGACGCCAACCTGACGCTGGTGCTCAACCAGCATACGGACAACGCCATCAAAGCGTCGGGCAGCGGCAACATCAAGCTGGAGGTAGAGCCGGCAAAAAACATATTCCGCCTGTTTGGCAGCTACGTCATGCACCGCGGAGAATACTCCATCTCCATCCAAAATCTGGTAAACAAAAAATTCAAGATAGACAACGGCAGCACCATCAGCTTCAACGGCGAAATGGCGGCGTCAACCGCCAACGTTCACGCCAGCTACAAGGTGCGCGCGCCGCTCTCCGACCTGTTTAGCGACACCACCGGACGGTACGAGCGCGCCATCCCCATTGAGTGCAAGGTGAACCTCACGGGCAGCCTCACCGCCCCCGAGCTGAAGTTTTCGATAGAGGCCCCCACCGCCGACAACGAAACCAAAGACCGAATGCTGGCGCAGCTAAACACGGAGGACAACATGACCATACAGTTCCTTTCGCTCCTCCTGATAGACCGCTTCATGCCGCAGCAGGACATTTCGGATTACGGGCAAATCGGCAGCGCCACCCTTGGGGGGTTGCTGTTCTCGCAAGTTTCCGACCTAGTTTCGCGCTTTATGAACGCAAGCGTGGGCGTTACGGTTGACCCCAGCGACCGCGAAGATTGGGGGCTTTCGTTCAACAAAGATATTACCGACCGGATAACCCTAAACGCAAACGTTGAGCATCAGTCCCAGCGCAAGCTGGTCAACCCCAACAACAGCGAATACAGCCGGGACGTAGATTTGGAGGTAACGCTCGACAAATCGGGACGGGTGCGGGTAAAAGCGTTTAACTACTCCAACGACCAGTACACCGAAATGGTTGCCGGAAACAGCCGCTACGGTCTCGGCATTGTTTATCAGGAAGATTTTGACAGCTTCGAGGATTTGTGGAGAGCCATATTCAGCAGCCGAAAAAGTAAGAAAAAAAGCAACGCGGCTGACGAAAAAGAGCTTTAATAGTATTTAACTTGTATTAATAAGCGCTACTTACGGTTTTTTTCAAACTTCGCAGTACTTTTGTCGGATATAAATTTTTCATGTCTCAATAAATAACTACATCAACTCATGTCTATACACTTTGTACTACTTCAGGCTGTTGAGC
>JAISLN010000181.1 GCA_031290835.1 Prevotellaceae bacterium | reverse complement strand
GCAACGCAGCTCTTCCACTACTTGTTGCTTAAAGCAAATACTGTACCTATAATTCTTTTTTACCCTTTTTGTCATGTCTTGTCTTCTTTTGGGTGTCAACCTATGACAGGACGTGACATAGTGAATAATTAATAGTTGATAATGAATTTGTTGCGACGAATAACGTCACGCGGCAAAAAGTCCGTAGGACTTTAATCTATTCACTATTCACTATTAATTATTCACTATTTACAGCCCTACGTGCTCCTCTACCTTTTTTGCGCCCTGCGCTGGGGCGGTATCTTGTTGGAGGTCGGGGTTGTAGCGCCAGACGATAGCGTCGGCGTAGGTTTGCCCGTTGCTTACGGCTTTTGCGGCTATGGTGTTTTGCCCGTCCTGTAGCGCTACACCCTCAAAGATGTAGTGCACCGCCGCTTCGCCCTTCGTGCACTTCTCCAGCGGCGCTCCGTTGACGTAGAGCGTTGGCGCTCCAAGGTTGGAGTACACCGCCACGGTCGTGATGCGGTTTTTGCGCTCGCTGGCTCGGCGCTGCGTGATGTAGATCACCGGCTCGCGGCTCCAGCTGGCCTTGTAGAGGTAGAAAGCGTCCTTTTTTACCTTCCGGTCAAAGGTTACCAGCCCCTTCATGTTGCGCGCCGGGACGCCCCCCTGCGCGGACGCGGGCGTTGCAAAGTCAAACATGTTCCAGACGTACGACGCCAGCAGGTAGGGATGTTTGGAGATAATGCCCCACTGCACCTCGTGAAACTTGGTTGCAAAGGTTTCGGGGTAGAACTGCGAAAAGTAGCGCCCGTGGTTTGCCACCTGCTCCTCCTGCTGCAGGATGTTTGCCTCTGCGCCGTACTCGGAGAATATCACCCTGTGGCGCGGGTACTCCTTCTCCATTTTCTCCACCCAAGGTTTCAGGTCGCCAATTTCGCCGCCGTACCAGCCAAAGTAGTGGTTGATACCCTGCACGTCGGCGTTGAGGTTTGCGGGTTGGCTGAGGGCGCTGTGCCCGTTGACCGAGGCGGTGTAGCGGTAGGGGTCTTCGCTTTTGGCGAGGTCGTGCAGCTCGGCGGTGAGCGCCACCGTGTAGGGGTATGGCGCGTACACCTCGTTGTGCAGCCCCCAGATGTAGATGGAGGGGTGGTTGTAATTTTGTCGTATCAGCTCCACCAGCTGCTGCCGCGCGTTGTCGGCCTCCTGCGTCGATACCCTATTTACGAAGGGGATTTCCGCCCACGCCATTAGCCCCGCGCTGTCGCAGCGGGCGTAGATGCGATCCGCCTGCTGGTAGTGGGCAAAGCGCACGGTGGTAGCCCCAATTTCCTGTATGAGGCTCATGTCGGCGTCGTGGTGCTCGTTGGCGAGGGCGCTGCCCAGCTGCCACCAGTCCTGATGCCGGCAAACGCCGTACATGGGCACGCGCTTTCCGTTGAGGTACATGCCGTCGCCCGCCTTCAGCTCAAAGCGCCGCAGGCCCAGGGGCTGCGTAACCTCGTCTATCACCGTGTCGCCGGAGAGCGCCTGCACCACTACGCGGTAGAGGTAGGGGTCTTCGCGCCCCTGCCACAGGCGGGGATTTTTGAGCGAGAGGTGGTGCAGGAATGTTTGCCTGCCCTGCGGCAGCACCTCTTCGACCGAGCTGCGGGCTGCCTTTACCTTGCCGCTCGCCTCGTAAACGGTGGTGCGGAGCGTGATGCGCTGCGCTGCGGAGCGCCTGTTCTCTACCTTTACCTTCACCTCCAGCGAGGCTTCCTTTTGCGAAACGCTCTTTTGGCTAAGGTACACGCCCGGCGAGGCAAAGTCGGTAACGGCAATGCCGACGGTTTCGGTGGCAATGAGCTCCACCGGCCGGTATATGCCGCCGTAAACGCCAAAGAGGGTGTTGTTGACGGGTATCACGTCCGGCCGCGGCGCGTTGTCGGCCTTGACGAGTATTTCGTTTTCCTGCCCGTGCTTGAGCAGGGTTGTTATTTCGATGGCAAAGGCGGCGTATGCGCCCTTGTGCCCGCCTGCATACTGCCGGTTGACGTACACCTCCGCCACCGACCCTACCCCTCCAAAGCGGAGAAATACGCGCTTGCCCTTTAGCGCGGCGTGGGGGGTGTAGGCTTTGCGGTAGTAGGCTTCGCCGGCGTAGTAGTCGTTTTTGGCGGTTTGCATGTCGCGGGCGTTCCACGTGTGGGGCAGCGGTACCGGCTTCCATCCGGCGCCAAAGGTTTCGCCAAACAGCACCTTGTCGGCGGTAAACGGCCCCTTCTTGAACTCCCATCCGTCGTTGAACGGCTCAACGCTCCGGCCGGCAAAGGCTCCAGCCGTAAGCAGGAGCAAAGCCGCTGTTGCTATCAAATTTTTTACTCCCATAAATTGGATGATTAAAAATAGTAAATAATGAATGGTTAGGAATGATATTTTTCTTCTCTTTTCATCCCCACCTCTACCTCCAGAGGCTGCCTCAAAAGCCCTTCTCTGCCGTCATTCCGAGCGCAGCCGAGGAACCTCCTCGCACCGGCACCTGCCTAATAGGTGACTATGGGTCGGCATTTTGCGAGGATATTCCTCCGCTCCGTGCGCTTCGTTCCTCGCGCGCTCCGGTCGGAATGACGGCAGGGAAGGGCTTTTGAAACGACCTCATTCACGGGCAACGCCTACGGCGTTGGTCTTCTTTCGCTCATTCTGCCGTATCCGCAGGCTAAAACCTGCGGTTAATAAAGTGCCGTCCCTGCGGGACTTTCCTGCGCAACCCAAATTCCCGATGCAAAAATACACATTATTTATTGCCAAATTCAAAATCTTACTTCTCCCTCCCCCAGCGGAGCACCTGCGCTCCTGCCATTAGCAAGGCTCCCGGACCGTAGGGGGAGGTCATGTCGGCCGTTACCTTTTTGGGGTCTGCGCCAATGGGCTGCACCCAGCCCAGCTTACCGTCTTCGTTCACTGCCGAGGCGAGCCACGTCCACGCCTTCTCCAGCACGGGCAGGTAGTCGTGCTCCGGCAGTATGTTGTTGCCTACGCCGTAGGCAATGGCGTAGGCTATTAGCGCTGTGGCGCTTGCCTCGGGCGCGGGGTAGCTTGCGGGGTCGAGGAGGCTTGCGTGCCAGCATCCCTCTTCGTTCTGCAGGGCTGCGAGGCTTTTTGCCAAGTCCCGCAGCAGCGTTTCGTAAAATGGCCGCTGCGGCGCGTCGCTTGGCAGCGCCTCCAGCACTCCGGCTACGCCGGCCGCCGCCCATCCGTTGCCGCGACCCCAGAATATTTTTTTGCCGTTGGCTTCGCGCTTGTCAAAGTAGCTGTCGTCCCTGAAGAAAAGCTTTTCCTGAGGGTCAAAAAGGTGACGGTACGACCGGCGAAAGCCCTCGTCCATAAAGGTAAGGTAGGCATCGTTGCCCGATATGCTTGCCATGGAGGCGTACACCGGCGGCGCCATGAAGAGCGCGTCGCACCACGTCCACGACTGCTTGTTGCGGCGGCTCATGGAGGTATCGGGCGGTGCGCCCATGATCCGGTCGAGGCGAGCATTTACGGAGGCGAGCATTGCCGCGTCCCCGTGCCGCTCGTACATGGCGAGGTAGAATCGCCCTGCGCAGAGCTCGTCGGCGTGGTAGATGGAGTAGGCGGGGTAGCTTTCGAAGTTGGCGGCCACCTCCCACTTTGCCTTTGCGCCGATGTCCGTTAGCCACGCCGTATATTCGGCGGAGCGCCCGCTAAAGGGCATCCACTGCGCCAAGCCGAGGTAGAACACGGCGTTTGTCCACGCGGCAATGCCGTAGTCGTGGAGATTTTTCTCCTTCTCGTAGCGGAAGTTTTCCGTTTGCCACTTTGCCACCCGGTCCATCAGCTCCACGATGGCGGCGGTATCGCGGAGCGCCTGCCACCTCGCCGCCGTGTCCGCCGGCAGTACAACGGCGCCGGTATCGGCGGCAACAGCGCCGGTATCAGCAGCAACGGCAGCGGTATCAGCGGCAACAACGCCGGTATCGGCGGCAACGGCAGCGGTATCGGCGGCAACAGCGCCGGTATCGACAGCAACGGCAGCGGTATCAGCGGCAACAGCGCCGGTATCGGCGGCAACAACAGCGGTATCGGCGGCATTGCCGACGCCGGAGCGCGTTTCCTCCAAGGTGTTTGCGCAGGCGGGCAGCACAAACAGCCAAGCTGCCGTTGCCGCTGCCGCGCTTAGCCTACGCAACATTTGTTTTCCCCACATGCTTCCTGTATTTTGCGGCAAACGCGCTCGGCGTCATGCCAAATTCTCGCTTAAAGGCGTTGGTAAAGTAGGCGTTGCTTTCTATCCCAATCACGTCCATTATTTCGGTCATGTTCATATTTTCTTCAATAATCATTTTTGCCGCCATGCGCATGCGGTAGTTGTTGATAAACTCCACGGGGCTTTTGCCGGTGAGCTTTTTGAGCTTGTTGTAAAAGGTGGATTGGCTCATGGAAAACGACGAGGCGATAAAGCTTACGTCCATGTCGGAGTTCCCGATGCGCTTTTCTATGAGGTCTGTGAACTTTTGCAGGAACTCGCTGTCGCGCTGGTTGGTTGAGAGGTCGCAGCTGCTGGCGTAGTAGTTTTTGGCGTAGTGCTCCCGGAGGTGCTGGCGCTGCTTGAAAATGTTTTGCAGCGATATTTTGAGCAAGCCCAAGTCCATGGGCTTTTCAAAGTAGAGGTCTGCGCCGGCATCTGCGCCTTGCAGCTTGCTCTCCACGCCGGTTTTTGCCGTAAGGAGCACAAAGGGGATGTGCGAGGTTTCAACGCTCTCCTTCACCTCCTTGCAGAGCGCAATGCCGTCCTTGCGCGGCATCATGATGTCGCTCACGATGAGATCGACGTCTGCGCTGCGGATGAGGGCGGCGGCCTCTTCGCCGTCGGCGGCCTCCACCACCTCGTAGAGGGTTTGCAGCGATTCGGTTATCAGCGAGCGGAGTATTTTGTTGTCCTCCACCAGCAGTATTTTTGGCCGGCGACTTCCGGCGCTGCCGGGCTTTGCGCTTTCGGGCGCCCCGTTTTCCTTGCCTTCGCCGGATGGCGAGGCGTCATCTTCGGTCAGCAGGCCAAGCGCCGCGTAGAACTCTCTGTCGGCGGGCAGGCACACCAGCATGTCCGTTCCGCGCCGCTGCTCGCTACTGAGCACAATGGAGCCGTGGTGCAGCAGCGTGAGGCTCTTGACCAGCGCCAAGCCTATTCCCGTGCCGACATGCGCGTCGGCCTGCGCCGTGTTGGTAGTGTAGAAGCGCTCAAACACGCTCTCCATGTCGCGGCTCGAAATGCCTACGCCCGTATCCCTCACGGCAATGCCAAAGCAATGGTCGGGAAGGGTTTCGGCTCTCACCGAAAAGATGTCGCGGTAGCGCGGGTTGAAGCGCTTTGCGTCGGCGTACACCTCCACCGTGATGGAGCCGCCGTTGTCCGTGTACTTAAAGGCGTTGTGCAGCACGTTGAGCGCTATTTTTTCCACAACGCCCTTATCGACGCAAATTTCCTCGGGCATTGCCCCGTCCAGCGTCAGCTCAAAGGCAATTTGGCGCTGACGGGCGTACTCCTCAAAGTCGGCGGCAATAGCCTCCACCATTTTGCCGATGTTCTCCGGCCTGGGCTTCAGCTTCATCTTTTTGTTTTCAATCGTTCTAAAGTCCATCAGCTCGTTGACGAGGTTGAGCAGCCTGTTGGTGTTGCTGTTGAGGATGTTGTAGTAGTACTCCTTGATGGCGTTTTCCTCCTTGAGCCTTCCCAGCGCCGCCGATATGAGGGAGAGGGGCGTGCGGAAGTCGTGCGAAATGTTGGTAAAAAACCGCAGCTGCGATTGGTGTATCTGCTCCTTCTTGTCCTTTTCTATGCCTTCGAGGTAGAGCTGCATGCGCAGCTTTTTCCGCCCGTTGTAGTAGTAGAGGATGAAGTAGAGCAGCGCTCCCACCGCCAGCGCGTAGAGGAGGTAGGCGGTAGGGCTGAACCACGGCGCCGCCTTTCGCCGGATTTTTATCACGGTAGGCGTATCGCTCCAGATGCCGTCGTTGTTGGCCGCCGCCACCTCAAAGTAGTAGGAGCCGGCCGGCACCTGCGAGTAGAGCACCGTGCGGTTGGAGGCGTCCGCTACTATCCAGCGGTCGTCGTAGCCCAAAAGGCGGTAGCGAAACATGTTTTTTTCGGGGATAAAGTAGTTGTCCGACGAAAACCTGAAGCCGAAGTTATCCTGATTATGGCTCAGCACCACCTCGTTCACCGTTCCGCCGCGGTTGCTATCGTGCGTTTTTTCGAAGTGCAGGCTCACGGGCTTGTTATCTATAAAGAAGTCGGAGATGATCACGTTTGGCTTGTAGCTGTTGAAGGCCACCCGCCGTGGCTCCACCACCGTAAAACCGTTTGTTCCGCCAAAGTAGAGCCGTCCGTCGCCGCCCCTGAAGGCGGCCAGCGGGTAGTACACCTGCCCCTGCACGCCGTCTTTCTTGTCGAAGCGCGAGCAGACATTGCCCTGCGCGTCGTAGCGAAAGAGTCCGTTGTCGGTGCCCATCCAGATGTTGCCCTCGTTGTCGGAGCAGAGGCTGTAGATGGAGAGGAGGTTAAAGCTGCCCGCGTCGCGAAACACCGAGTACGTGTTGGCCGCGGGGTTGTAGCGGTACAGCCCGTTGCCCACGGTGCCCACCCACACAGCGCCCTTCTTGTCGCAGCACACCGCCTGCGCGTAGAGGTAGCGCGCGGTATCGAAGGGGACGTGCGCGCAGCGGCGGGTTTTCACGTCCATGCGGTAGAGCATGCTTTGGCTCACCACCCACAGGCTGCCGCGCCTGTCCAGCGCCATGTCAAAAATGTACTGCTTTCGGTTTTTGTCGTCCAGGCGGTAGTGCGCCAGCGAGTGGTCGCCAAACGACAGAAACGAAACCGTCATGTCGGCCGCCTGGTAGGCTATCCACAAGCCGCCTGCGGCGGTATCGGCCGCTATCGCTCGCAGGTTGTTGTAGAGCAGCGAGCCGCTGTTGCCCTCCTCGTGGCGAAAATTTTTGAACCTGCCCGTGCGGGCGTCGTAGAGGTCAAGCCCGCCGGTGTAGGTGGCAATCCACAGCTTGCCGTTGCCCTCGTCCGCCATGGCCTTCACGTTGTCCGAGCTCAGCGAGCCCGCGGCGTGCCGGCTTCTGAAGTGGGTAAACCTCCCCGTAGCCTTGTCCATGCGGCTAAAGCCTCCGCCCTCGGTAGAAATCCACAGGTAGCCTCCGCTCTCGGCAAAGCCGCTCACCGGCGAATGGTTTAGCCCGTTCTCTGCGGGCAGGTAGGTGCTAAAGGGCTGCGCCTCGCCCACGTTGACGTAGCACAGCCCGCCCGCGTAGGTGCCTATCCACACGTTGTGCTGCCGGTCGCCGGCAATGCACCACACCGAGCTGTTGGGGATGGTGAAGGGGCGCTTCTGCTCGTGGGTATGAAACGAATAGTCCTTGGTGGCGGGGTCAACGACGTACAGCCCGCCGGAGGTTGCCACCCACAGCTGACCGTTTTTGTCGATGTGCAAATCCCTCGGAACAAACCCGCTACCGGAAAGCACGTCGATGTGCTCCGTAACGGCGTACGAGGCCATGTCGAAGCGGTACAGCCCGTCGTGCGCCAGCACCCACAGGGCGTCGCCCAGCGTTCGCGCCTGCGCCACGTAGCTCATCACCGGCAGCGACGCGCAGAGATGAAACTCCATGGCGGCGTAGTCGTAGCGGTAGATTCGGCCGTAGTTGCTCAGCACGTAAAACTCCCCGTTGTAGTCGCACGTAACCCGCCCGATGTAGGGTATCGGCTTCCCCTCAAGCAGGGGCGCAAACAGGGTATCGGCGTGCACGAGGCAAAACCGGTTTTCCTCCTTTATCCACACGTTGTTGTAGCGGTCAACCTTTACGGGGCCGTCGCTGCGGGCAAATACCTCCACAAACCTATCCTGCTCCCGCTCGTAGCCGTACACGCCCTTGTTGGTGCCCACGAGCAAGCGCCCGCCCGTGTCGGCGGTGATGTTGTGGTAAAACCAGCGCTCCTCCCGGTCAATCTCCCGGAAGTTTGAGCCGTAGCGCTTGTATTGGTATCCGTCAAAGCGGTAGAGGTCGTTGTCCATGAGCGCCCAGATAAAGCCGTCTTTGTCCTGCTGAATGGCCTTCACGCCGTCGTAGTAAAACCCGCCTTCGGGCGAAAGCGTCCTGAAAATGCAGCTCTCCCGCCCGCCAAAAGCGGAGAAGTACTGCAACAGGCTCACTACCAACAGGAAGAATATGTACGCACGCTTGGGCATGTAGTTTTTTGCGTTCTCAGATTAGTGACTTTGCTTACTGAACAAGCTTGCAGCTTACTTCGACGTCCAATCCGCCGGATTTTCAAATCCATCCTTGTGGTCTGACTCTTTCTCATACTTGGGGCCTACCACAAATTCATCTATAAACGTACTCTCAGGCTTAAATATGGCGCTGTACGCCAAAGAATCCGAGCAAAAGTTGCTTATTTTCAGCGTATCGGGCGAAAAAACGGTACCGTCCCGACTGTAGGGGTAAATCAGCGTATCTCTCCATGTAGTATTGTTTTCCTTCCACGCCACACGGGTAGCCACCAGCGGCGGGACATCGGTAGGAAAAAATATGATAGTCATTATACGCGTACCACCTCTGAGCGCTGAGACAAGCGTACGGTTGTTATTTTTCAGCAGCTCCTCGTAGGTATTGCCGTAGGTTACTCCGTTCAGCGTTGTTGCCAGCGAGGAGTACTTGCCGGTAGCGTCGTACAGCTTGAGCGCAAACACGTAGCTTCCTTCGGCAACATGTTCGTCTATAATTACCTCCGTTGTTTCCTTCGGAGCAATATCAAAGGTTTGGGTGTGGTTGGCGCCGCTTGCCCACCACGTCAGCTCACCTTTCGCTACGCGAATGTCTGTTAACGGAGGGAATATCATCTTCAGCCTTCTCTTGCCCGGCAACACCTGGATAGCCTCCGAGGGATACTTGCCCAGATACACAATAGGACCATCGCCCCTAAACTCTTTGTAGGTTTCATCCATACCGCCGCATCCTGCAAGCACCATAGCCGCCAGCGATACGCTATATAAAATATGTTTCATTTTTAAATTCTTGATTTATTTATTTTTACAATCTATCACTCGCTCGCCTGCTACCTTACCTCTGCGCCAAAGAACGAAAGCTGGTCAATCATCACGGGGCCGGAAGTGTTGCTGCCGTAAGTTTCCAGCACGTTGATTACGATGTAGCGCACGGGGTCGCTGAACGTACCGGGTATCTGAAATTCCTGCCCCTGTACAATCAAATCAATATCATCGGAGCTAAGGTCGCCCACGTTGTTCTGGGCGCTCACGGTGGAGGGGACAAAGCTGCCGTCGGCGCGGGGAAGCGAAAAGTCGCCTATTTTCGTAAACTGGGCGCTTAGGTCTTTATTGTTGCGGTTGGGCGCTCCGTCGCCCCTGCCCCATATTTCCAAATTTTTGGGGTATCCGTCCTTAAAGATATAGCGGTAATCCGTAACGTTGCCTCCCCCTATTCCGGTTTTGGGAAAATCGAGGATATCCGTTCTTGAGCCTGTAAAAATAAAGCGTCCGTGCAGCACAATGCGCGAAAGCGTGTATTTTTTCCCAAGATCAATGGTTATCATTTGCGGGAAAGTGCTGGCAGGCGGAGAGTGGTAGCCGTACGAGCCGCTCTTGCCAACCTGATCATCCCACAGGGCTGGGGTTCCGTGGTGCGAGCCGCTGTAGGTGTGGTTCCCGGGCGTATCGAATGAGGTTTCATACCACGCAAACGTTTTGGGGTCGCACTGGTACTCCTCCCACGGCGTAACGGTTGCCTCCTTGAGCGACGAGCGGCGTCCCCACCTATCCTTCGTAAACACGGCAAACTTTGCCTCTACAGGTTTTTGCTTGCGCAGGGCATACGAAAAGTTTACGGCTTTGGAGTATATCATGGACTTCTCCACCCAGCCGGAATCGTGCGTCACAGAGTCTGTTTCCTCCCACTTGCAAACGCCGTAGGCTATTGGCGCTCCCAGCTCGTTGGTAGAGGTTATCCGTATTCCTCCGTAGGTTTCCTCTATCTGCATCATGTCTATTACGTGCAGGTAGGAGGGCTTGCGGGGGTGTATGGCTACCGGCACCGGCTCGGAGGCAGCGTCGCCGTAGCTCACGGAGTAGAGGTTGACCCACTGCTCGGTAGTATCGCTAAATCCTTCTACAAGAATAGAATCGGTGTAGTAGGAGGCGTTGGTAACGCGCTGCTCGCCGTCCACCGTATATACCGCCCGCACGTACTTGAGGTTTACGTCGGCCGGCCGGTCGTAAAAAATGACGGCGGCGCCGGGCATGTTCTTCACATCCCTTAGCGTAACCTTTTCCGGCGGAGTTTTGTTGCCAAACGGAGCGTTCATGTCTGCCTCGCCGCACGACGCCGCAAGTAAGAATGCAGCTATAAATATTTTTGCTTTCATATATATTTTTTATTTTTTTTATAAAACTGTAAGTGTCAATTGTTTGTCAATCTTCGACTTGGAAAATTAAATATTTTCGTGCTCCAGCCAACTCTATAGCTCTTAGCGCTCATCACCATCCCGGGTTTTGCAAAATATTGCGGTTGCGCAAAATTTCATCCGTAGGGATAGGCGCAAAATAGTCGCGGGGCTTGCTAAAGTTTATGGCCACGGGGAACACGGGCGACTCAATGTAGTAGGCCGCCGGATCTTTGCCGGACAACGTCCAACCCGTGATAGGCTTCGAAAAGTCGTCCTCGGCGGTTTGCCAGCGCAGCAAATCCCAGTAGCGGTAGCCCTCAAGGGCCAGCTCGCTCATTCTCTCCTCGCGGATAATCTGCCGCAAGCCCTCCTTGGAGTTTACTCTGCCTGCCGCATTGGAGTACATGCTATAGGCAACGTCTATATCGGGCAGCTTGGCGCGCGTACGCACCTTGTTGAGCATTTCTTTTGCCTTGCCCATTTCGCCGACTTCGTTGAACGCTTCGGCGCAAAGAAGAATGAGCTCATTCATCCTCATCAGCGGCCAGGGGTAGCGCTCTGCGGTGCACGAGGTGGTAGGCGCCGTAACGGAGCCTGCAGCAAACTGTGTTTTGTGGTGCAGCAACTTTTTGGGAAAAATCCCCGTGAGGTTCCACGAGTTGTCTATCGTATTGGCTGCGGCGCCGCCCTGACGCGCTTGGAGGTACTGGCTATGGTCGGTGGCGTCGCCCTGACCGTACCACACGCCGCCGTCAAAGCCCAGCGAGGCGTAGTAGCGCAGCTCGCGGTTTTTGTTAAAGCGTATGGTGGAGTAGCCCGGATGCAAAAACATGGAGTCGTCCGCTTTTACCTCAAAGACATCCAGCGGGTTTACGTTAGCCCATTCTTTATCGCGCTCAATGGGCAGCCCGTTTTGGGTAAAGAACTGCCGCGCCACCTTGAGCGGAACGGCAAAGTTGCCGCGGTGGTTGCTGTTGGTAGATTTGCGTTCGCTGGTAAAGTCGCGGGGGTGCGATTGATTTTGGAGGTCGCCGTAGCTAATATTCGAAGCGCCAACCCAGTTGTTGCTGTTGGCCCACACCACCTCTATGTTGAAGGGGTCGTTGAGCGCCATGCGGATGCTGAGCTTATCTTTGGTGCGCTCGCTCATCTCCGCCTCGCTGGTCGAGTGACCGGGGGTGTACGTGTACAAATTGTGCCCTTTGGAGGTCAGGAATTTATACGCCTCGTCGCAGGCTTGGGCGGCGTACGTCCAGCGCTGCTGCTTTTCGTCCGCGGTTTTGTTGGGGTTAAAGATTTCTACGCCCCGGCTGTCGGTTATGCCGCGGTACATGGTGTTGCCGTTGAACAGCGGGCTGGCGGCGGTTACGGCAATTTGCGCCCGCAGCATCATGGCAATGCCCTTGGTTATTCTGCCTGCCATCTGAGTTTCTACGCCGTCGATGTTGTCCATTAAGCCCATCCCATCTACGCTTTCGGCGATGATCTTGTCCAGCTTGCCCAGCATGTAGTCAAAGCATTCGTCGAGGGTGTTGCGAAAAACCTTCACCTCTTCCTCCGACGCCGAAACGGCAATGTTCTTATCCTTAATGGGTATAGGCCCGTACATTTTTACTAAGTAGTAGTGGTAGTACACCTTGAGGAACTCAACCTCGGCTGCCCATTGGGAACGCTCCGAAATGGTCATGTCGGGCACTTCGTTGACGTGCTCCAGAAAAATGTTGCAGTCGCTAATGCCGCGCCACAGGTTTTTGCCGCCGTTGCCGCCGTTCCAGTAGCAAATGTAGGGGCTGGAGGTGCGCTGCAGCCCCTGCTGGATGTAGTAGGCGTTGGTGCCGTTGTACGACCGCGACGTGGTGGTTATCGCTATTTCGTGCCCTGCCAAAAAGGCGGGGTTGGCGGTGATGCTACCCGTCGTTGGAATGCAGTTGTAGCACGTGAACAGAAACTTTTCCGCCTGCGTTCGCATGGCAAAGGCGTGCTGCTCTATGTCCGGAATGCCGTCGGGCACAATATCAAGGTAGTCGCACGAGGCGAGCGGCAGCTGCAAGGCAGCAATAAAAAGGAATATTTTAATTTTCATCTTTGAAATTTTAATTAGATTTTGGATTTACATAATTTCATAATTTACATAATTTACATATTTGTTAATTCTGTAATTCTGTAAATTTCTCTTTTAAAACGAAATATTTGCGCCTATGTTGATCACCCGTTGCAGGGGGTAAGAAATACCGTTGCTGTTGTCGGTATTTGGGGTGCGCGATTCGGGGTCCCAGAGCTTGAACTTGCTAAATACAAGGAGGTTTGTAGCCGAAACGTAGATCCTTGCGGAGGTCATACCCGTGCGCTTTACTATCTTTTCGGGAAGGGTGTACCCAAATTCCGCCTGCTTGAGCCTCAAGAAGGTACCGTCGCGCATAAACCACGTGCTGTACTTGTTGTTGCTCTCTATTACTTCGGTGGACAGGCGGGGCCACACAGCGTAGGAATCTTTGTTGGTTTCGCTCCAGTGGCTGTCCACAATAAACTGCGACAGCGCAGTGTTGCCCTTCAACCTCTTGTCAATGTGATTTGCAAATGGCATCATTACGTCGTAGTCTATAAAGAACGATGTTCGCGCCACGCCGGAGAAGAAGAACGAGAGGTCGAAATCGTAGAAGCCGAAGCTGGGGCCGAATCCGTAGTTAATTTCCGGCGAAGTGGGGTAGCCGATGGGCACCTCGTCGAGGGTGGTTATCTGTCCGTCGCCGTTTACGTCGCGGTACTTAATGTCGCCCGCCATGTAGTCGCCCTCCTGCTTGGGGGAGTTGGCTACGTCGGCGTCGTCCACAAACAGCCCCTCGGCAATGTATCCCCAGCGCTGCTTGATGGGGTAGCCCTTGTGGTACTTCCACCACTCGTTTTGGTAGTCAAAGTCTGCGAACTTGATGTACTCGCTGTGGGCGTAGGTAAAGGTGGCGCGCGCCTGCATCCAGAAGTCGGCGTTGAAGATCTTGTTGTAGTCGAGCGAAATGTCAATTCCCTTTGCCTGCGCCTCGCCAAAGTTGGCGTGCACGCTACTCCACAAGCCCATGGTGCCGGGGATGTTGGTGCGCTCCATCAGGATACCCTCGCGGCGCTCGGTGTAGTATTCCGCCACAAGCTCAACATCGTAGAGGCTCATCTCTATCGCGTAGTTCGACTTGGTGGAGGTTTCCCACGTAATTTGGTCGTTGGCGTAGCGCGAGATGCTCACGGTGTTGTTGCTGTACCTGTCGCTGCCCGGAGCGCCGGTTCCAAAGCCAACGGCGGAGCCGTTAAAGCTCACGTTGGAGAGGTAGAGGAAGCGGGCGTTGCCTATCTGGTCGTTGCCGATAAGCCCGTAGGAGTAGCGCAGCTTGAGCTTGGTGAAGACGGCGCTGAGCGGCTCAAAGAAGCGCTCGTTGCTAATCATCCATCCCAGCCCGGCCGACGGGAAAAACCCAAAGCGGTGGTTGTCCGAAAAGCGCTCGGAGCCGTTGTAGCCAAAGTTGAACTCCCCAAAGTAGCGGCTGGCGTAGGAGTAGGTAAAGCGACCCGACAGCGACATGTTGCGCTCGGGCAGCGACGACTGCAAGCTAACTTCGTCGCCACCTCTAAAGGGGTTGAGAATGTTGCGCAGCGTCCCCACCAAAAGACCGCTAACGCCGTGGTCGCCAAAATCCCGGTCGTAGTTGGCTGAGCCTTCTATGTAGGTGTTGAACTTCATGTTCGTGCCCCCGTAGCTAAAGCCGAGGTACTCCGTACCACTTGTGGGGTTGAGGGGGCGAAGCGTGTAGGCGTCCGTGTACTTGTCCCAGCTGGACAGCGAGTAGTAAAACGGCATAAAGCTGCGCGCCAGGCTGTAGTACGATAGGCGGCTGGTGTTGAACAGCACCCTTGCAGAAAGCCCCTCCGTAAAAAAGTCGAGCTTTTGCTTCAGCTCAAGGCTGGCAAGCATGTTGGAGCGGGAGTACTCCTGGTAGCCGCGCACGAGCTCTGCGTAGGGGTTCAGGTAGAGGGAGCCGTCCACGTCTGCGTCGGAGTTGCCGAATAGCGTGTGGTTCATGTAGCTCCATTCGTCCGGCCTGGGGTACTTGGCGGGGAAGAGCACCGGGTTGGCGTTCATCACCAGCATGTACATGTTGCTGCCGCCCGTATTGCCGGAGCCTACGCTTGCCAGCGGAGGACCCACGTAGTCGTCAAACGACGCAGAGGTGGCTACCTTCAGGCTCGTGCTCGAAGTCAGGTTTACGTTAACGTTGGCGCGGATGCCTATCTTTTGCAGGTTGATGTTGTTGTTGAAGTTGTTCATTTCATCAATCTTAAAGTTGCCCCTGTCAAACGCCCACGTGCCCGACACGTAGTAGGTTGCCACGTCGCCGCCGCCGCTCACGTTGATGTTGGCGCGCTGCGTGGTCGTGTAGTCCTCCAGCATTTCATGGCGCCAGTCGGTGGCGGGGTAAATGTAGGGGTTGGAGCCGGGCTGAAGGGTGTTGTCTATCTTCTCCTGGCTGTAGATCTCCGCGCGCAGCGGGTCGCGCGTGAGGATGGCCTCGTTGTGCAGCTTCATGTAGGTTATAGGGTCGGCCAGCTCCAGCTCCTGCGTTGGCATGGAGAACGAGTTCTCCACGCGGACGCGCAGGTTCACCCTACCCTTCTCTCCGCTCTTGGTTTTCACCAGAATAACGCCGTTGGCGCCGCGAGAGCCGTACAGGGCCGTCGCCGTGGCGTCCTTCAGGATGGAGAAGCTCTCTATGTCGTCGGGGTTGAGGCGGGCAAGGTCGGTAGCGTCGAGCTCTATGTTGTCTATCAGGATGAGGGGGTCGGCGCGGCCGTCGCCAAAGGTGGTGATACCGCGAATAAAGAAGCTCGCGTTGTCCGCACCGGGTTCGCCGCTCGTTTGGTACGAAATCATCCCGGCCATTCGCCCCTGAAAGGAGGTGGTGAGGTTGCTGCTCGGCACCTTGAGCGACTTGGGCGAAATGGTGGTTACGGAGCCTGTTACGCTCTCCTTTTTTTGCTGCCCAAAGGCCACAACAACCACATCTTCAAGGGCTTGCTCATCCTCCGAGAGCCGAACGTTGATGGTGGTGCGCCCGCCTATTTTTTCCTCCGTCGGGCTGTAGCCCAAAAGGGAGAAAACAATAGTCGCATCGTTGCCTACGCTGGCGGAAAGCGTGAGGGAGTACATTCCGTCTGCGTTGGTGAGCGTCCCGAGCGACGTGCCCTTAACCGCCACCTGCGCCCCCGCAACCGGCTCATTCTTGCTGTCGAGCACTATGCCTTTTATGGTGCGCTGCGCTACCGCTGCCACCGAAACGGAAAAAAGTACGCCGAGGAATAAAAATATTTTTCTCATTTACATCTTTTTTGGTTACGAATTAATACATTTTTGGTTTAACTAATACATCGCCTGCTTTGTTGCTACAAATAATTTCTTTCTTCCTTCTTTTTTCTTCTTATTTTTTTTTTGATTGTCACGAATACCTCATCATTCCGCCCTGCCCGTCATTCCGGGCGCAGCGAGGAATCTCCCCGCACAAATACCGCTTCATTCCGCCCTGCCCGTCGCAGCAATGGCGGGGT
>JAISLN010000180.1 GCA_031290835.1 Prevotellaceae bacterium | reverse complement strand
ATAAGAACTTTTATCGGATATGATGTGTGCGAATACCCCGACTCCAATAAAATTCTGCTCGATCCCTCGGGTGAGATATTCGGTAAAAATGCTGCCATGGGCAACTTTTTTGATGCCCCGCTGAGCTACTTCGACGGAGAAGAAAACGTTCAAGATAAATGGAAAGAAGTTGAGAAGAAAAAGGGATAGCTACTTATGCCGCCCTGCCAAAGCCTCCCCTTTTCGCTTTAGGCCGTAAGTATTGTGCCGCAGCAATCATCCTTCAGGAGAGATGATTTAAAAATAAAGTTGTAATTTTGCCGATGGAAATACTATCTTATAGCGCTATGAAAACGGAATTGGATAAAACAACAAGCGATAAAGTGGCATTTTTGAGCTTCATTGTGCCTGAATTTGCCAAATCTTTCAAAATGTCAATGCCACAGTCGTATCTATACCTCAAAAAGTACGGCGCGTGGGATTACTTGAACGAAAATTGGTGGGCTTTGCATACCGAAAATCCTTTTTGGACGGTACGGTATTTATATGATGTGTGCTACGAAAACGGAGGACAACGATAATGCAGGTTTATCACGGCAGCTATATTGAAATAACGGAAATTGACTTGTTAAAAAGCAAGGCAAACAAGGATTTCGGCAAAGGATTTTATGTTACTAAATTCCGCGAACACGCCGAAAATTGGGCGAAAAATATGGCAAATAGGTACCACAAAAAGCCGTTTATTACAGAATTTACCTTTTACGAAAGGGCATTTGAAGACGATAGATACAAGATTTTGCGGTTTGACGATTATAACGAAGAATGGCTTGATTTTGTTGTACTTAACCGCGACCCTGAATACACGATACAACGACACGATTACGATATAGTTGAAGGCCCGGTTGCCGATGATAAAATTCAAAACAGAATCAGGGATTATATAGACGGAATAATTTCGAAGTCAGCGTTTTTGAATGAATTGAAATACCATGAACAAACGCACCAAATTTGTTTCTGCACATTAAATTCACTGCAAATGCTTGTTAAAACCAATCAGAAATATGTGAATTATTTGGTAAGGATAAACGAAGCCATTGTAGGAAAATTAATAATTGACCACGGGATGGATGAAGTTAACGCAGGTGATTTATATTACAAATCAAAAACTTTCGGGAAACTTTCCGACAAAAGCACCGAACTTTATGAACGTCCGTGGCAAGAAATTTATGAGATGTTGGAAAAAGAAGTGCTAAAATATAATTAATGGAATAAAATGCTACCGCACCGTAAATATCATATTGAAAAAAAGAATAACTTTGCGCCGGGAAAATGGGAAAACCTTTCAAAGAATTTTACTCTTTTTCCGGGAATCAACATTTTAATAACGTCCTGACCAAAGAAAAGATGGACAAAAAAGTAAAAAAATGAACAAAAAAGAATTTGCAGAAACGCTAAAGCAAGCCAAAGGGCAGCAGCTTGGCAACGTTGGAACGGGGAATCCCGCATCACAAAAGGCACACCACGGTATGAGGTGGACAGCATTATTGGTTTCGGCCTTAGTGCTAACGGCATCTTGCGCGGAAAAAAATGCACATTCCGAGCAAGCAGCCAAGAATGAACAGGCGGTCAAGCAATACTTTGACCATTTCAACAGCCACGATTGGCAAAAAATGGCAGATATGTATGCTGACAACGCCGAATTTAAAGACCCGTCAGCGGGGAAAGAAATTGTTGCAATGAGCAAGCCGGAAATTGTTGCAAAATATTCGGAGTTAGCCGAAGTATTCCCCGACCTTAAAAACAACGTAATTCAAACCTACCCTTCCGGGGATACGCACGTAGTAGTAGAATTTGTAACGGTCGGGACAGCGGCGGACGGTTCAGCGTTAGAGTTGCCTATTTGTACAATCTTTGCCTTTGAAAACGGTAAAATAGCAAAGGATTTTTCTTACTACGACAATTTTTAGTAGCAAAAAAAGCAACCAACAAAAACGCGCAAATGAGCTGGGTATATCTTGTTCTTGCGGGGCTGTTTGAGATAGGCTGGCCCCTTGGCTTCAAGCTCTCGCAGGCGCCCGGACGCTCAAGGCTGCTGTGGCTGGCGGCGGCTATCGTTTCCATGGGCGTGAGCGGAGCGCTGCTCTGGCTCGCTCAGCGTACCATCCCAATTGGCACGGCCTACGCCGTGTGGACGGGCATTGGCGCGGTGGGTACGTTGCTCATTGGCGTTTGCTTTTTCGGCGATTCGGCTTCCGTGTGGCGCATGGCGTCGGCGCTGCTCATTGTGGTGGGCGTCGTGGGGCTGAAGCTGGCGCACTGACCACAAGTAAGACTTTACCTAACCGCAATCATGCATGAAAGCCTTAGTGCTGGATTTTGACGGAACGCTGGCAGATACGAGAGCGGGCATTGTGGCAGCCATGCAGCATACGCTAAGCGAAATGGGCTTGAGCGTTGTTGACGAAAGCGAAATTTGCAGGCGCATAGGCTTGCCGCTCGAAAACACCCTTGCGGAGCTTGCCGGCTTGCAGGGAAGCGCGCTGCAAAGGGCGGTCGGCTTGTACAGGGAGTGCTACGGCAGCGTTGGCTTTAATCGGGCAACGCTTTTTCCCAACGTAGCCTCAACGCTGGCGCACCTCTGCCGCAGGCGCGTGGGCATAGCGGTGGCCTCCGGCAAGGGCAAAGCCGCGCTCGTGGCGTTGCTTGAGCGCCTTGGCGTAAGCCGCTACATCTCCGCCGTGTACGGCGAGCAGGACGCTGTGCGCAAAAAGCCGGCGCCGGACGTGGCGCTAACGGCCATGCAGGCTTTGGGGTGCAGCCCGGGCGAAACCCTTGTGGTGGGCGACACGGTGTACGACGTCCGAATGGGGCGGGAGGCGGGGTGCAAAACGTGCGCCGTGCTGTACGGCAACGGACTGCCGGACGAGCTGAGGGGCGAGCAGCCGGACTACATGATAGGCAACTTTGGAGAGCTGATACAATTTTTTTAACACTTAATTTTTTTTAGCATGAAAGCAGTATTTATTTCCTACGGGCAATCGCTGATAGAGCCTGTGGAGCATCTTTTGGACAAGCTGCACATTCGCGGCTTTACCCGCTGGACGGAAACCTTTGGGCGCGGCAGCAAAAGCGGAGAGCCGCACTACGGCACGCACGCATGGCCGTCAAAAAACGCCTCCACCCTTGCCGTGGTGAGCGACGACGAGGCAAAGCACCTCTTGCAGTCCCTCCGCCTCCTCAACGAGCAGGCCGACGAGCAGGGGCTGAACGCTTTTGTATGGACGGTGGAAGACAAAATGTAGCGCCGCTCCGCAAGCGCCATGCTTGAGGCTATTTCACCGGAAAATATTTTGTTTCTCGACATCGAAACGGTGCCGGCCTACCCGTCGTTTGCCGACATGCCGGAGCATTTTCGCGACCTGTGGGACAAGAAATCCGCGCATATCCGCAAGCCCGAGCAAACAGCCGAAGACGTTTACGGGCGCGCGGGAATTTACGCCGAATTTGGGAAAATAGTCTGCATTTCGGCGGGGCACACCGTGCTGCAGGGCGACGCCCGGAGGCTGTTTCGCGTCAAATCGTTTTTTGGCGACGACGAAAAGGCGCTGCTCGAAGAGTTTGCCCAAGCGCTCATCAAGTTTTACGGCGCCAAGCCGGGCGCGTTTTTGTGCGCCCACAACGGCCGCGAGTTCGATTTTCCCTACATTGCCCGTCGCATGCTGGTAAACGGGGTAAAGCTGCCGCCCATGCTCAGCGTGCACGGAAAAAAGCCGTGGGAGTTTACCTTTCTCGACACCATGGAGCTGTGGAAGTTTGGCGACTACAAGCACTTCACCTCGCTCGCCCTGATGGCAGCCCTGTTTGGCGTCCCCACCCCCAAGGACGACATTGACGGCAGCATGGTGGCGGAGGTTTACTACAGGGAGCGCAACCTGCCGCGCATAGCCGCCTACTGCGAAAAAGACGTGCTGACGGTGGCGCGTCTGCTGCTCAAGCTGCGCGGAGACAGCAACGAAATTGCAGAGGTGCGGAGCATAACGTAGCCCGTAGCTTCAGCTTGGCAAAGCTACAGGGTAACTTTTTGCGAACTTTTTTTGTAGATTTCGATTAGGTGTTGTATCTTTGCGCTGAAGTCGTTGAGGGCATGTTCTCTGCTCTCGTGGCTTGCAAAGCCCGCAATCGGGACTTGAGGGGGTTTCCCGTCAGTCAGTGGCCCTGCGGGTTTTTCTTTTGCCTCAATGTTGATAGCTTCAACGGTATAAATACGGTTGCCGTGCCCGTCATTATATTCAAGCATCGTGAGCATAACCGGCACATATTCACCCGTTGCCTCATCAAACATTATTCCTCCCAACCTGTGTATTTTTTCAACGAGCTAATGCTCCTAATGGACAATTTGGGTTTATATTTTCCAACCCAAATAGCCGCCGCAGCCCAAGAAATTCACCGCGCATGGCGCTACCAAAACGCCACACCACAAAAAAGAGCCAAAAGCCCGCTACATAATTGCAGCGGGCTTTTTCGGCTCTTTTTGCTGTTGTTAGGGCTTGCGGAGGCCTATCTCTCCACCAGAATTTTCACGGTGTACACTTCGCCGTCCGCCGTTTCTATGGCCACGAGGTAGGCTCCCCGCGGCAGCGGCGAGAGGTCGAGCGTGGCGGCTCGCGCGCCAACGTCTGCATGCTGCCGGGCTACGCCGCCGCCCATGCTGTAAAC
>JAISLN010000179.1 GCA_031290835.1 Prevotellaceae bacterium | reverse complement strand
ATGCAATTTTTCTTTATCTTAGCGGCTACAAAATCAACCATCCACCCACTAAAAAAGTAAAAAAACATGAAAGAACTTTCATTTTTGGCATTCGATTTGGGCGCCACCAGCGGGCGCAGCATTGTAGGAACGCTAACGGACGGCAAGCTGCAAATGCAGGAGCTGACGCGCTTCCCCAACGGGCCTGTTCAGAGCCCCAAGCAAGGCGGGCGCCTCCACTGGGATATGGACTCAATCTCTACAAGCGTTAACCATGGCTTCCGCGCCTGCGTGGAGGCAAATATTAAGCCGGCTTCGGTGGGCTTTGACTCGTGGGGGGTGGATTTTGGGATTTTGCGCAAGGACGGCACGCTGCAAAACTCTCCCTACTCCTACCGCGACCCGCAAACCAACGGGATGCCCGAAAAATTCTTTGAGCTCGTGCCGCGCCGCGAAGTGTACGACGCCACCGGCATTCAGGTGATGAACTTCAACTCCCTCTACCAGCTTTTTGCGATGAAGCAGCTGGAGCCTGCCGTGCTTGAGGCGTCGAGCAGCTTGCTCTTTATTCCCGACTTGCTGGCGTACCTCCTGACGCAGGAAATGCGCAACGAGCTTACCATTGCCACCACGTCGCAGCTGTTCAACCCGCGCACCATGACGTGGGAAAAAAAGCTGTTTGCTGCGCTGGGTATTTCGCCGGACATCATGCAGCCCCTGATAATGCCGGGCGAGACGGTGGGCGAAATAAAAGACAGCATCACCCTGAAGACGGGCGTCGGCAGTATTCCGGTGGTTGCCGTAGGCACGCACGACACCGCCTCCGCTGTGTTTGCCGTGCCGTCGCCGGACAAAAACTTTGCCTACCTGAGCTCCGGCACGTGGTCGCTCATGGGGATTGAGAGCGAGGAGCCTATCATAAACGACGAATCGTACCGGCTGAACTTTACCAACGAAGGCGGCGTGGGCGGTACCACCCGATTTTTGAAAAACATAACGGGGATGTGGCTCCTTGAGCGCTGCAAGGCAGAATGGGCAGGCCGCAAGGAGTACGCCTACTCCGAGCTGGTGGATATGGCAAAGGGCGAGCCGCCGTTCCGCTTTTTTGTTGACCCCGACGCTCCCGAATTTGCCAACCCCCAAAGCATGACCGCAGCCATTGCCGGGCACTGCACGAGCAAGGGGCAGCCGGCGCCGGTTGCCGACGCGGAATTTGTGCGCTGCATCTTTGACAGCCTTGCCATGAAGTACCGCTATACGCTGAACATGCTGAAGGGCTTTGCCCCGCACCCGATAGAGCGGCTGCACGTGATAGGCGGCGGCGCCAAGAATGCGCTGCTCAACCAGCTCACGGCAAACGCCATCGGCTTGCCCGTGGTGGCAGGTCCGTCGGAGGCTACGGCTATCGGCAACATTATGGTGCAGGCAATGGCGGCAGGCTGCGTAAAATCGACGGACGAAGCCCGCGAGGTGATACGCGCCTCCGTGCAGCTCGAGACGTATAGGCCGCAGGATACCGACGAATGGGACAAAGCGTTTGAAAAGCTGATACGGCAGTCCTTTTATGCTTAGAAGTATTCAAAATTTTTGTTTTTTACGCTCAGCACCGCCTTGGCCGTTTGGTTGAGGCGGTTACTTTTTTCGCGCCAGCGCATCCTCTATAACTTCGCTCAACACCTGCGTCATGGTGAGCCCTGCTGCGCGTACCTGCTGCGGGATGAAGCTGGCTGCCGTCATGCCCGGAACGGTATTTACCTCCAAGAAATAGGGCGTGCTGCCGCGCAAAATATAGTCTGCGCGGATAATTCCGTTACACCCCAGCCTTTTGTATATTTGGGACGTTGTGCGCTGTATCAGCGCCGTTGCTTCGGGGCTTAGGCGTGCGGGCGTTATCTCTTCCGACTGCCCCTTGTACTTTGCGCCGAAATCAAAAAATTCGTTTTTGCTCACCACCTCCGTTACGGGGAGCGCCCTTTCTACGCCGTTGAGCGCCATCATTCCGCAGGTAACCTCAACGCCGGAAATAAATTCCTCTACAATGACCTCGTCGTCTTCCCTAAACGCCTCCTTGAGGGCGTTGTGCAGCGCGGCTTCCGATTTTACCTTTGTTACCCCAAAGCTGCTGCCGCCGTTGTTGGGTTTTACAAAAATCGGCAGGCCAAGTTTTTTTACCACCTCGTTGGCGCTTACGGCGTCGCCCCTGCGGATGAGCATTGCCTTTGCCATGGCTATGCCGGCGTCCGCCAAAAAGGCCTTGCAGGCAAATTTGTTGAAGGTTATCATCGACGTAAACGCGCTGCACGTGGAGTAGGGTACGCCCGTCAGGTCGAAGTAGGCCTGGAGCACGCCGTTTTCGCCCGGCGCACCGTGAATGACGATGAGCGCCACGTCGAACTTTACGCGAGCGCCGTCTATCACCGCGCTGAAATCGTTTTTGTCTATCGGCAAATCGGGCTTGCCGTCGCGCTGCACGCACCAGCTGCCGTGCCGCATTTTTACCAAGTACGGCGCGTACTTTTCCGTGTCCACCCAGCCAAATACGTTAGCCGCGCTTTGCACCGACACCACCAGCTCCGACGAATCTCCGCCGAAAACTACCGCTACATTTTTCATGAAATTCAAGCGTTATATTTTCCAATTTTCTTGTGTGCTTACAGCAATCCGTTTTCGTATAAAAAAAGAAGCTGGTTGAGCATTTTGTCCTGCTCTTCGGCGTCGAACTTTGCCTTGAGGCTGGAGTCGAAAAGTATGGCCACCGACTGCCAAAAAAAAGCCGAGAATCCGCCTTTCAGCTCCCTTACGATTTGGTAGCCGGTGCGTCCGGTTTCCCTGTCAATCAGCTTTATCAGCATTCGCCCCTGCGAAATGGTCAGCTTGCGGAGGGGCTGCTCAAACTCCCGAAAGAGCTCCTTTTCCATTTGCCTGATGTACGCTTTTTTTGCCTTTTCGTCCTTCAGCAATACAAACTCCGCGTCCATTTCGGCCAACTTTTGCTTTGCCAGCTGCGCGTAGGGGTACACCTTTTTCAGGTTGTAGATCATACGCGCGTACTCCCGGTAGTACCTGCGCTCCTGCCGGGCGTTTTTGAATTTTGGCTTTGCAAAGCAGTACACGGGCTGCAACCTGACGTGCGGTATGGTATCGCCGTTTTCGTCAATGGCTATGTAAGCCAGCGTAGGCGGGCTTTCGTCCGCCGCCACCGCGCCAACAGCAAAAAGGCTCGCAGCGAGCCACGTAAAAAAGGCTTTCATAGTCAACCTCCCCTTGTACAAAGCGGGGCAAAAATACGCAAAAAGCGTGATTTTCACAAAACTTTGTGTATCTTTACGCCCCCCAGAGTTAGACAGAACAACCATGAAAATAACAGATATACAGAATACTGTACGGCATGAGCTGGAAAAATTTGAGCCGTTTTTCCGGCGGCAGCTGCAATCGCCCGTGCCTTTGCTCGCGTCCATTACCAACTACATTTACCGGAGCAAGGGCAAGGGGCTGCGCCCGCTGCTCGTATTTTTGTCGGCTAAGCTCAACGGGGGAATTTGCCAAAAAACTTACGCCGGCGCGGCGATGATGGAGCTGCTCCACACCGCCACCCTCATGCACGACGACGTTGTGGACGACGCCGACGAGCGGCGAAACACCTTGTCGATAAAGGCGCTGTGGAGCTCCCAAAAGGCTGTTTTGGCGGGCGATTTTTTGCTGTCGCGCGGCGTGCTGGTTGCGCTTGAGCACCAGAGCGTCGATTTTTTGAACATTGCCACCGACGCCATTCGCTGCATGAGCGAGGGCGAGCTGCAGCAGCTGGAGCGCGCCCGCAAGCTGGAGTGGTCGGAGGAGCTGTACTTTGACATTATCCGCAAAAAAACGGCGGCGCTCATCCAGAGCTGCACCCTGATTGGCGCACACTCGGCAGGGGCAACGGGAGACAGGCTGGTTGCCATGGGGCGCTACGGTGAGATGCTGGGCGTTGCCTTTCAGCTGCGCGACGACGTGCTCGATTTTCACAGCAGCAGCATCACGGGGAAAGTTTGCGGTAACGATATCCGCGAAAAAAAAATCACCCTGCCGCTGATTTTTGCGCTGAACAAGGTGGAGAAAGCAGAGCAGAAAAAAATACTTTCGCTGGTGGCCACCGCAAGCATCAACAGCCGGAACGTGAGGCAGGTGGTAAACTTTGTAACCGCGCACGGCGGGCTGGAGCACACCGAAGGCGTTGCGCGCGCCTACTGTAGCGACGCCAAGCACGCCCTCGATATCTTCCCCGAATCGGACGTCAAGACGGCGCTCCTCAACCTTGCCGACCTTGTTGCCGAGCGAAAAAAATAGGCTCGCCAAACGGGTGACGTCATATAGTGTAGGATGTTGCGCCGAGCTCTGCGGCGATTGGCTACGCCGAGCTCCGCTTCGCTTCGGTTTCCCGTAGGGATTGTCTCTCGGTAGAAAATAGACGAACATCGTCTAAATCGGCATTCCGTAGGAATGCCTCTCTCGGTAGAAACAGCAAGGTCGTCGTCTCTACCGAGAGATGCATCCCTACGGGATGCAAAG
>JAISLN010000178.1 GCA_031290835.1 Prevotellaceae bacterium | reverse complement strand
AATTATGTAATTATGTAAATCATTTAAATCAAAATTTCCTACAGCCCCAGCTTCACCCCCAGCAGAATAGCCCTTGGGTGAGGCGTAAAGCCCATATCAATGCCGTAGTACAGCGGATTTTGCATGGCGCTGAACTCGGGGTCGTATCCCAAATAGTTGGTGAACGTCAACAGGTTATTTCCGGTAAGGTAGAGCTGCAATCCTTTTATAAAGCTGAGGCGCAAGGGTATATCGTACGAGAGGGTTACGTTTTTGAGCCTGATGTACGACCCGTCCTCTATCCAGCGGTCGGAGAAGCGCGCGTTGCCCATGGGGTCGCCCCACGCTGCCCTTGGGATGGTGGTTTGGTGCCCCTCGTAGCTCCAGCGGCTGTTGATGGCCGTCGTTTGGTTTTCCGTTCCGGTCATCGACTCCACGCCTGCCCGCACCGCGTTGTAAATGTCGTTTCCGTAAGAAAAGGTTACAACGGCGTTCAGCGTAAAGCGTTTCCACTGCATCTTGTTGACCATGGAGCCAAACAAATCGGGGTTGGGGTCGCCTATTACCGCCATGTCCTTTTCGTTTATAATGTTGTCGTCGGCATGTACGTTGACAAAGCGCACATCTCCCGCCTGAAAGGGGACGAGGCTTCCGTCGCCGCGCTGTACGTTCAGGCCGTCGTTGGCGGCGTCGGAGGAGGTTGCGTACACGCCGCTTGTTTTGTAGCCGTAGAATTGTCCGAGGGGAGCGCCCACCTTGGTCAGCACGTTGGCGCCGGCAATTTGGGTCTGCTGCTCCTCCGATAGCGCCGTTACCTCGTTGCGGTAGCGCGACAGGTTGAGGCCCATGTCCCACTTAAAGCTGCCGTTGATAATCCTCCCCTGAATGCCCAGCTCAAAGCCGGTATTTTGCATGGCGCCGTCGTTCACGGCGTAGCGGTCTATGCCGTAGTAGCGCTCGCTCTGCCGCCACGTCAGCAAGTCGGTAATGCGGCTCTTGTACACGTCGAGGCTCACGCTGAGGCGCTCGTTGAGCACGGCAAAATCCAGCCCCGCGTTCAGCTTCACGCTCGTTTCCCAGCGCAGGGCGGGGTTGGCTATGTTGCTGCGCACAAGCCCGTAGTAGCCCTGCATGTTTTGGGGGACGTAGGCGGTACGCGCCGTGTAGTTGCCAACGTCGTCGTTGCCCGAAACGGAGTAGCCCACGCGCAGCTTCAGCACGTCAAGTACGTTCAGGTTGCTCAGAAACTCCTCAGACGACAGGAGCCATGCTCCCGTTACGGAGGGGAATACGCCCAAAACGTTGTCGAACATTTTCAGCCCGTCAGCCTCCCTGCCAAAGCGCGACGAGCCGTCGAGCGCCATGTTGAACGAAAGAAAGTAGCGCCTCATGTACGAATACTCGCCGTTGAGGTAGATAGACTGCCACTTCCAGCTGCCCAAAACCCCCGACGTTGACGCCAGCTCAATGACGCCGTTTCCGATAGACTGCATGTTATCGCTCGACGTGTTGTAGGCGTTCACCCAGTCGCCTTCGGTGTTGTTGGTTTGGTAGCGCATGCCGAGGTGGGCGGTAATGCTGTGCGCATGGGCAAGCTCGCGGCGGTAGCGCAGGTAGGTATCGGCGTAGTACTGCAGGTAGCGCGACACCAGCGCCTTTGGCTCGTTGACCACCAGCCCCGACGATAGCGGCTCGTGGTACAAGCCGTTTTCGGGCAAAAAGATATTCTCGCGCAGCTTGTCGAACGTAACGCCAAACAGCGCACTCCACTCAAAGTATTTGCCCAAGTCTGCCGTAGCGCTCACGTTCCCGAAGAATCGGTAGGTCTTGTTCATGGCCGTCAGGTTATCGCCATCCACCAGCGCCGTTGGGTTGCTGCGGTTAAACACATCGACCTGCTCGTAGTTGGGCGTTTGCAGCCCCCACTCGTTGTAGAGGTAGGGCGCCATGAAAGGCGCTTTTACCAAGCTCGTGTACATGGGGTTGTAGCCGGGCGACAAGCTTTCGTACGCCAAGTTCCGGCTGCTGTAGGCAAAATTCATGTTGGTTGCCATGCGCAGCCACTTCACCACGTTCACCTGCGAGTTGAACTGCGTGCTGTAGCGCGAAAAATCGGTGCTCCTGATAATGCCGCCATGGTTGACGTAGCCAACGGAGAGGGCGTAGAGCGCAATTTCGTCGCCGCCCTTAATGGTCATGTAGTAGTTTTGGTCGTAGCTGTTGGCAAAAATTTCCTTTTGCCAGTCGGTTTCCTGCCGGTAGCGGTAGTAGTCGCGGTTGCCTTCGACGCCCCAAGGCTGCTCCACCGGCTTTGCGGAGCTGATGTAGGGCAACGCCTGAAGCTGAGTGGAGGTGTACAGCCCGCTGCTCGACAGCATTTCGCTCAGGTAGGAGCGATACTCGTAGGAGTTCATCAGCGGGTAGCGCTTGTCCGGCTCAAAGTTCAACCCGCCGTAAGCGTGAAAATCTATCCGGGTAACCTGCTCCCGCGCCTTTGCCGTTTCTATCAGAATAACGCCGTTGGCGCCCTTGCTCCCGTAGATGGACGTTGCATCCTTGAGAACGGTAATCGTTTCAACATCGCGCACGTCAACCGCCGCAAGCGGCGTAATGTTGTTGCCGCTAATGATGGATGGCGTTACCACCACATTTTCGTAGGGCACCCCGTCTATCAGTATCATGGGTTGGCTTCCCGCGTTGATGGACGAAAATCCCCGCACGTACATGTTGCCGCCCGCCCCCTGCGCGCCCGACCGTATCACGGTATTAACGCCCAAGCCCTCATCCTGTATCAGGTATTCGGGGCTAAGGGCAGCTTTTTTGTAGTTCTCCTTATTGGAAATGGTGGCAACGGCGGCAGTGGAGGCAACCCAATCCTTGCTGCCAAAGGGAGTTCCCACCTGCCCGAACACGGTTTTAAACGATTCGTCGTGCAGGAGTATGGTCAGCTCATCGGCGTAGCCTGCCGCCACCTCCTTGTAGGCGTAGCCGCTCATGCGCACCTGAATAGCCAAGCCCCTTATCGCACCTTCGAGGCTAAAGTGCCCCGCGTCGTCGGTAATGGCGGTTACCACGCCCGGTATGCCCACAGATACGCCCGGTATGGGTTGCCCCGTTTCGGAGCTGAGTACGCGCCCGCTGACGAAAACCTTGCCATCCGGCTGCGCGGCTGCCGCCAGCGAACATAAAAAGAGTACGAACAAAAGCAACAAGTTTGTTTTCATATCAGATTTACAGATTCTAATTTACAGATTCTAATTTACAGAATTACAGAATTTTACAGAATTTACAGTGCTCATTTTTATAGAATTATAGAATGTAGAATTATGATTCACGGCAAACCTTTCTTAAATTATTAATAATCGGCTCACTCCTCCGGCAGTATCGGCACCAGCTTGATATAGTCCAAAAACATCATGCCCTGCTTCCTTGTTGTGTTTCGGCGGGTGGTGTTGCACAGCCACAAGGTTAGCTCGCCAACGTTCGGCACCACCATGACGTCATCTTTAGCCGTCGGCAAGGGGCGCTTGAGAAATTGCGTTTTAGCGTCCAGCGTCCACGGCTTTAGCTGCGTTTCTTTATGCACTCCCGCCGTATCCAGCCCCACAAAGCATACGGTATCGCCCAAGTGCCCGTTGGTTACAGCGTCGGCGCTGGCGTCGTTGCCCTTTTTCAGCGCAGGCTTCCCCGGCAGGGAGATGAACAGCTTCTGCTCAATGCGCAAAATGTGGTTTGCATCCGACGAGAAGCTGCTAATATCATCAAAGGCAACGTAGTACACCTTGTACGAAACCGAGTTGACGGGGGCTTTATACGCCACGTAAAAGTTGTTCACGTTGGCGCGAGACGCTTCGGCGCTGTTGGGCGTAGAAAATGTCTTGTTCTCGGCCTTGACCGAGTCTTTTCCGGTTACAAGGCTAGGGATGCGATTGCCATCGTCGTCCAGCACAAACACCGTGTCGGTTTGCTCGGTTTGCCCCGAAAGCATGATATCGTAGCTCCCGCTTGCCCACTGCTTGTAGCGCTTGTAAACAAACCCCTTGTCGCTGGAGCCTACAAAATTTTCCCCCTCAATAACCACCGGCTTTATTTTTTCGCGCAGCAGGATGTTGCTCCTGTCAATCACGTAAACCCTGCCGTTGGAGCATTCATAAACGTTGCTTATTTGGGCGCCCTTCACGGGCGCCTTTACCCCGTAAAGGCCGGTAATGGTATCGTGCCGGCTGACGTCTATTCTACCCTCAAAAACAAAATCCCTGCAAATGTTAAGCGAGGTAACGGCGGTTGTCAACGCTCCGCCGGGGTCGTTAAGCGCCGTAAAGTATGGCTTATATTTGTCGAACAACTCGGTAAAGCCACTGTTGCTCAACACTATATACGTCCACTCTTTGGACTCGTCATTCAAGGGCGTTTCCTTCAAAAAATCGTTGACGTCAGCCCACACGGTGTCATACACGGGTTGCCCCACCATATTTACCCCCACCTGCACGCTTCGCGACACGTCCATTTCCCTGTGTCCAAGGCTTTTGAGGTACGCCACCTGCGAGCTGTTGCGGATTTTGTTAATGTAGTCCCACACGTTATCCTGCACCTCCAGCAGCTTGTCGGTTACGTGCAGCACGCCGTTGCTCGCAACGTGGTCGGGCGAAGTAACCTTTGCCCCGTTAAAGGTTTGCGTTTCGGCGCTGTAGCTCACTATTTTCCCGCTAACCATCCGCAGCGATTCGCGCTGCAGGCGGTCGGTGGATAGCCGCTTTTCGTAGGCAATGTGGTTGACCACAATTCTTCTCAAAGCATTCACATCGCTCATTTTCACCGAGCTCCACGCGCTGTTGACGGGCGCAAACACGGTGTAGGCGTCGGCGCTTTGCAGCAAGGAGTCGTAGCCGGCGGCAACCAGCGCCTGATAAAAGCTGCCCCACTCGGGGTTGTCCTTCACAACGTCCAGCAGGCTTGCGCCCACCGCCTGCCCGCTCTCCTCAAGATGGTTTTCCCACGGATCGGTCTGACAGGCAAAGAGTAGCAGGATGCCGGAGCATATTGCCGTTAAGTATTTCATAGCTCAAAAAATTAATTTAATTCACATCATTATCGTCCGAGCAGGTGCCGGTGGTGGGATAAATCTTATCGCACTCCGTTCCCCTGTCAACGGCAACGCCTTTCATATCGAAGCGCGGCCAGAGCTGATCCTGTTCGGTGGGGATAAAGTGTATCATATCCAACCACATGGTTTCGCTTCGCCCCTTATCAACCACATCAATGCGCAGCTTATGCCGCCCGGTGGACTTAACCTCCATCGTTCCCCACAAAAGGGAGGGGGTTGTAGTATTCCGCTTTTTTGCCGCATAGCGCTTCATGCCCTGCCCCAGCAAAATTTGAGCGTCGGTTTTTATATCCAAATAGGTGGACAACCCAATCGCCCCCATCTCAAACTCCTCGCGCCCCTCCTCTATAAAGGTTGCCCGCACCCGGCAGGTATTCAGGTCTGCCCGGCGGAAGCACGCCCACACGTTGTAAATGCCCGGGGTAAGCATGGGCAGCACCAGCTCCATGCTCGAAATTTGAGTCCAGTTAATTTGCAGCGCATCTTGGTTGGCCAGCTGCCACTTGTCGTCGTATGATGACTGAAAGAAATACGTAAAGTTTTTTTCGCCCCCCAAGTCCGACTTCCCTGAGGTCAGCGTAATGTTCCTTATCTCCGAAAGCGTTTGCGCTTCGTCCCACGAAATGGGGAAAGAGCTTTTTCTGAACTTGGAGTTTTTACGAAATTCGGGCTGCTCGGCTACGTCCCAATACACAGCCTGCGCTCCGCGCTTTTGTGGCCCTACGTATCCGTCAACATCAAGAATCACACCGTTGTAGCAGCTCAGGTCGGTGTACTCCGATGCTTTTCGGACAGGGATACCCGGCTCGTACTGGTTGGCCACAACGTTGATGTACTCGTTGACCAGCAAGCTCCCTCCATCTACCTTGAACGTCATTGCCTGATTGGGGGCGAGCGTTTGCAGCGAGCTGCTATTTACCAAATCGGCCACGTAGTATAAGCCTTTGATGCAGTGGTAGGCGGCAAATATCCACAGTAGCGCATCAGCTACGTTGGCCTCCGTAACTTCCAAGCCCGACTTGTTTTTTATGTAGCTAAGCACGGCGGTATCCTGCTTCAGGTCCAGCCTTATTTTTTCTTTCAGGTAGCTCGCCAGCGAGTCAGCATGAAGCGCTATGCCTGCGCCGGCAAAGGCTTCGTCGCTTTGCGCAAATACGCTGTACCACACGCCGTCGGCTTTATCCTCCGTTAAGGTTGTAATCCAGCCGGTTCTGCTCATCACCTCCTTAAAAAGAGCGTAGCTGTCGGGCAGGTTTTGTATTTGCTCGCCGCAGGTAGCGGTGGGCGGCTCAAGCACGCGGTCTATCTTGTGAATGTAGCCGTTGCCCACGTGAATGTCGCGCTGCACAATGATGGCTTGCCTGTTTACCTGTATGGCGGGCCTCCCATTCTGTTCTATGCTTTTGGTGGTAAGATACTTGGCGAGCATTGTGGCGAGCGGAAATCGCCCGTCAACAAAGCTGCTGCTCGATATGAAGGCGGTATCGCCGTCGGGGTGCTTCACCACGTGGTACTTAATAATTCGGACGCACTCGTCTTGGGTCAGCTCCGCCACCGACGATTTGCCAAGCCCCTGAAGGTGGGCGGCTATGGCCTCGTTGGTGGGCACAAAAAAGGTGTAGGTGCCGTAGGCGTGAATCATGCCGCGAAACTCCGCCCTGTCCGCAATTTCCAGAAAAGACGACATGCTGTTGTCTTTGTTCACGATGTAGTCATCCATCATCTCCTCGTCGGAGGTGAGAAATGTTTTATTTTCCATCTCATCAACGCACGAATACCAAAACGGAAGCGTTGCGGCAACCAGCAACGCCGTCAGCAGTAGTCCTAAAGTTGTTCGTTTCATGGCGTAATTATTTTTTGTGAATTAGAAATTGGTCAGTATTGCAGATAGAACTCGTTCTGCTTCAAGTTTTTATTTATTTCCACAGCGTCTATGTAAATAGGCCAGTAGTGAAACCAGCTGTTGTTGTACTTCACCTGAAGGCTTGCCAACTTTTCCGGCGGGGCGCTATTCACGGCAAGCTGCATCAGGTAGCTCATGTTTTCGCCTTCGTAGCCGTTCCTTTTGGCGAACCTCAGCACATCGTACCAGCGCTTTCCCTCAAAGGCCAGCTCGCGGGCGCGCTCGGCAAGTATCAGCTGCTCCAGCGCCTTTCCGTCAATCGGCACATCCAGCTCGCTATCGGAGTTGTCGATGGCGTTAGCGCGGCTGCGGATTTGCTTCACCAGCGCGTAGGATTGCGCCATCATAACCGAATCGTCGGTTTGAATGGCCATTTGGTTGAGCGATTCGGCCTTCATTAGCATGACGTCCGCAAGGCGGTACACTATCCAGTGGGGAAACGTCCGCTCCGTGCGCTGACGCCCCGACAAGCCGGCGCCTACGTACTTCCACACGTAGCTGCCCTGATAGGTGAAGCTTCTAATATCCTTTACCTCACCGTCTTCGCCTTCGTATTCGGGGAAAATAATGCCGTCAAGTATGATAGCATTGGGGATTATGGTGGGCCGGCTGGAGCTGGAGTTGAACAGCGCAAAGAAAGGGTCTGCCAGCGTTTCGTGCGCTTTGGGAAATTGCAGCTCAAATATGCTCTCCACCGAGTTGCCGGCAACGTACAGGTTGTCAAACCACAGCTCGGCGTCGCCCATGTTGGGGTGATATACCGTGTCTATTACTTCGTTGGTAAAGTTGTCGTACACCGGCACCGGCTCGCGGTTTACCGGAATTAGCGAAAACTGCCCGGAGCCTATTATCTGCGTACACAGCGCGTTGCAGGCGCTGTAGTTGCCCTGCCAAAGGTAAATATCGGCAAGGAGCGCCATGGCCGTCCAGCGGGTAATCCGTCCCTTGTTCTTGTCGCTGCTGCCGTAGCTGACGGGCAAGTGCGCCAGCACCCCGTTCAGGTGACTCACCAGCGAATCCAATATTTCGGTACCCTCGCTGTTGTAAGGGTAGTAGTCCTGGTCGTCGCTATCGGAAGCTTTGAGCACCAGCGGAACATTTTTGAACGACCTCACCAGATAAAAGTACATCAAGCTGCGAATGGTAATAACCTCTGCCCTGTACTGATAGTAGAGCTCGTCGGAAAAGGTAAGGTCAACTTCCCGCACCAAGCTCGACCTTTCTACCACCTTGTTGCACTGGTTGATGGTGGTGTAAAATTCGTCCCACTTGCAAATGCCGTTTTCGGGCGAAATTTCGCCGCGTATAATGTTCATCACGGAGGAGCCGGCGGCAGTGCTGCCCGTTACCATATCCGCCCTCATCTCGCCCCAGTAAAATATGTTGGTTACCAATGTTTTGTTTAGCAACGACGAGTAGCAGCCTACGACCATGGAGTACACATCCTCCTTCGTTTTCCAGTAGTCGTCTTCCACAACGCCATCGTATGGCTTCAAATCCAGCCAGTCGGAGCACGAAGCCAATGCCATCGTAAGCACAACAATGATGTATAAAATTTTCCTTTGCATAGCGGTGAAATTTTGAATTTTAAATCCCAAATTTTGAATTAATAAGCTTTTGAAATTTTGAATTCTAAATTTTGAATTTTGAATTAGAACAATTCGCGACAATAAGTAATCGTGCGCACGCAATTCAAAATTTAAAATTCAAAATTTCTTAAAACGTTACATTTATTCCCATCATAAAGTCCATGTTGCTTGGCGCTTTCGAGCTGTCGTAGCCTATGGAGTAGATGTCTTTTGAAACGTTGCGCAGGCTCACCTCAGGATTCATGCCTGTGTAGCTAGTCCACGTGTAGAGGTTGTACATGGTAAAGTTCAGGTTGAGGTCGGATAGCCCCAACTTTCTCACCACCTCTTTTCCGAATGCGTACCTCAAGGTTACCGATTTGAACTTCAAGAAAGAGCCATCCTCCACGTAGCGGTCTGAGCCTAACCAGTTGTAGCCCTTCCGGTAGAGCGCGCGCGGCAGCAGGTCCGAGGGGGCGCCCTCAACGTCCTCGTAGGAATGCGTCCAGCGGCGCAGCACGGCCGTGCTTTGGTTGTTGAAATCGTACATCTTCTCCATGTTCATTTTTGTAGAGTTCACTATCTCAAAACCGTAGCGGAAGTAGAAGTAGGCGTCTATCGACCACTTGCCGTACTTTACCGTGGGACCAAAGCCGCCAAGCAGCGAAGGGTTGGCGTCACCCAAATAAACAATGTCCTTGTAGTCAATGTTGCCATCGTAGTTAATATCGCCATACTTGGCATCGCCCGCCTCAAAGGGATAGTCTATGGTAGGATACCAAAAGCGCATCTGCACCGGCAAACGCTCGCCCTTGTCGTTGTAGGTATAAACTTTGTTGCCGTTGGCGTCCCGCGCAATGGTTTGGTCGCTGTTCAGATACACCCCCTCGTAGCGGTATCCGTAGAACGAGCCAAGCGGGTTGTTCTCCTGTATGCGCGCCATGAACTTGCCGTTCTCGGACGTAGGCGTTATCTCAAGGGGCACATTGTCGCTCAGCGAGCGAATCATGTTTTGGTTTTGCGACAGCTGCACGCGAAAGTCCACCTGCCACTTGCTGCTCTTTACGGGAGTGGTAAACAGGCTAAACTCCCACCCGTCGTTGTCCATAGTGCCCACGTTCATGTATATTTTGCTGACGCCCGATGTGCTCGGAATGCCAACGTCCGGGAACATTAAATCCTCCGTTCGCTTGCGGTACCAGTTCACATCAATGTTCACCCGGTTGTTGAAGGCTATGAAGTTCAAGCCGAGGTTGAGCTCGCTCGTTTTCTCCCACCTCAGGTTGTTCAGCTCCATGCTCGACGGGTACACGCCTATTTCGTCAAGGTAGGTGTAGCCGTACGAGCTGTAGCGGTTGTAGAACAGGTAGTTTTTGTCCGGCACTTTTCCGCTTTGCCCGTAGCTGGCACGCAAGCTCAAGTCGTTCAAAAACGTCAGCTCCCTCACGTACGGCTCGCTCGAAATTCTCCACCGCCCCGATACGCTGGGGAAGTAGCCGTAGCGATACCCTTCGCCAAAGCGCGAGTTGCCATCCATGGTTATCACCCCGTCTATGATGTAGCGGTCAAAAAAGCTCCATCCTGCAAACAAAGTGCCCTGCACCTGCCGCTCCTGCGACATGCCGGAGTTCGGCGCTATCAGGCGCGACGGGGTGGACGGGTCAACAAGGTAGATGGAGGCCGTGTTGGAGGCCGATATTGAGAAGGCCTCCGTTCGCTTGTCCGTAGTGTTGAACTTGAAAAAGGTGTTGAGCTTGACGTGCTCGCTGATTTTCGGCGTAAACGAAAGCGTGTTGTACACCTGCACGATAAATGTTTCCTCGTCTGCGTCCTGCGCACGGTTTACCGTATTTTCCTCCCACGGCCTGCCGGTAGCAGCCTGCGGCAAAAAGCCCTTGTTTTTCTTGCTGCCTATGTCAAAGCCCACCGTACCGGTGTACTCCAGCAGGCTTGGCAGTATCCTGTACTGCAAGGTAAACACCGGACGCACGCGGTCGTCAATGGCGTAGCGGTTGCTCTCGTAGGCCATGGCCACAGGGTTGTAAACGCCGCCCTCGTTTTTACCGGGGTCAACGTTGAAGCGCCCCTGCGGCGTTTCGGAAGGCGAAAAATAGTTGGGGGTGCGCACGCCCTCCACCGTATATTCGTACACCGATTGGTTGGGCATCTTGGTGTAGGTGGCGCCGAGGATATCCTTCATGTAGGAGTTCTTGCTCTGCCCGTGCACGTAGCTCACGTCGGCCACCACGCGGATGAGGTCGGAGATGTTGTAGTTCAGGTTAAGGGTAGTTGTAAATCGGTTGTAGTTGGTATTGATAATGTTGCCGTCTTCGTTGAGGTAGCCCACCGATATGCGGTAAACGGCTTTTTCGCCGCCGCCCGAAAGGGCAAAGTTATGCTCCTGCTTAAAGGAGTTTTTTTGTATCTCTTTCACCCAATCGGTATTTTGCCCGTAGTTGTAGAAGTAGTACGGGTTATTGGGGTCTCTCGCAAACTCCGGGTACTGCGCAAAGTTCAGCGGCGCTCCGGCGTTGGCGGCCGCCTCAAGGATGAGCGTTGTGTACTGCTCGCCGTTCAGCGTGGGGATGGCGTCCTGCGGCGCCGACATGGTGCCCTTGAGGCTGTACGAAAGGCGCGGTTTGCCCATGCTACCCCGCTTGGTGGTTATCATCAGCACGCCGTTGGCGCCCTTGCTGCCGTACATGGCGGTAGAGGCGGCGTCCTTCAGCACGGTGATTTCCTGAATATCGCTCGGCGATATGTTCAGCAGCTGCGAGTAGCTCTCCTCGTCGGCGGTGGCAAAGTCAAAATCCGACGAAATGTTGGCTTCGTAGGGGATACCGTTGACCACAATCAGCGGGTCGGCGCTGTTGTTGATGGAGGCGGTGCCGCGTATGCGAATAGACATACCCGCGCCCGGCTGCCCCGAGTTGGCCACAATATCCACACCCGCCAGCCTGCCTTGCAGCGCCTGATCGATGGACGTTACCGGAAGTGCATCTATATCTTTGGCGTCCAACTTGCTGTAGGCATACGTCATGTCCCGCTCGTCAATGTTGAGCGAGCCAATGGTTACCTTTTTTTGCGCAGAAACCACAATCTCTTCTATATCCATTGAAGCTTCCTCCAACGATACATTTATCACCGCCTTGCTCTCGATGGGCACCGTTACGCTCTTGTAGCCCATGTACGAGAAGGTAAGCTTGTTGCCCACCGCATTCTTGACGGTAATGCTGTAGCTGCCGTTCATATCCGTTTGCGCTCCGCTTACCACACGGTTATCCTTGTCCACCTCGGTAATGGTTACGCCAACCAGCGCACCCAGCGGCTCGCGCTTGCTGCCCATTTCCGTTACCTTGCCCCTGATTAAGATTTTATTCTGCGCAGATGCTGCGCCTACCGAGAGCACAATGATAGCCAGTATCCCAAATAGCTGCTTCATAGTTTTATGACTTTTACGTTGCAATCTGCAATTTCTCGAATGATATAACTTCCCAAAAACGTTATGCCTAAGCTGCCAATACTTAGAGCGTATCAATATTCTTAACTCTTAATTGCCCTCGCTACCTTGCCAACGATTTATACATTAGGTAGCCGTCAACCTCGTGTATCACCGCCTTGGGCGCAAAAATGTTGCTGTTCTTTACGCCTTTCACCACCGATATGGTTTTCTCATCTGCCGAGTAGCCGCTGCTGGAAAACTGTAGGTTGTTACCATTTGCTACATCCTTCTGTATCCGTACAAAAGTGCTGTTCAAGCCGTCTTTCAGCGCAGTGGTGGCAAGGGCGTCCGGCTGCACCCTGCCCGTGTTGAACACAACATGGCTGTAGCCATCGTTTACGTACAGAATGCCCGGTATAATGTGGTACTGAAAAAATTTTTTGATGTCCTCTACGCTTTTTGACCACTGTAAAAGTTTGTCGGCGCCATCGCCCTTGCTCTCTTCCGAGTTTATTACCTCCAACGGTAGGTAGATATACCGCTTTTGAGCTTGTCCACCCTCATCTACAACCACCATTTCGGTGTAGGTCTCTTGAAGATTCTGCATTTGTGTATTATTGGGCAGCAGTATGGTCCAGAAAGCATCCGGATTCAGCGTATATTTGTTGGTGCTCAACAGGTAATCCAAATATCCCGCAGCTATGGAAATATTAGGGTTATCAATGGCAGCCTGCCGGAT
>JAISLN010000177.1 GCA_031290835.1 Prevotellaceae bacterium | reverse complement strand
ATCAGCCCCTTGGAGGTAGAGATGATGGCGATGCCCAGCCCGTTCAGCACGGCAGGCATGGTGCGCACTCCGGCGTAGCGGCGCAAGCCCGGCGTGCTGATGCGCTTCAGCCCTTTAATGGCGGCGCGCTTGCTTTCGGGGTGATACTTGAGCGCAATCTTGATGCTCCCAAATGCGCCTTCTCCTATAAACTTATAGCTCAGGATGTATCCTTTTTCGTGAAGAATACGGGTAATTTCCTTTTTTGTGTTGGAAGCCGGAACCTCCACTACCTTGTGCCCCGCCTTGATGGCGTTACGAATTCTTGTTAAAAAATCTGCTATTGGATCAGTCATTGTTGTTGATTTTAAGTCCAGCGCTTTGCATGGCGCCCGATATCCAAATTAATTGTTTTTGATTATCACTAAAAAGTTACTCGCTATATTTGTACTTTACTATCCCCTGCACAAGATCCAGCCTGTGAGGTTTTGAGGAAACTCGCTCGTTGCCGTCGCTATCGTAGTAGTAGGTTTCCAGCTCATTTGTGGTTCCGTGGTTATACTTTCTGCACACCCTTATTTTGTAGCCTTGGTATCTATCGTCGTTCAGGTAAATCAGCAGGATATCATCGGGCTGAATGTTTTCTTTTCCAAACGCGCTGTCGAACTTTCGGGCGTAAACAATATCTCCGTTGTTAATGCCCCGACGCTTCATTGAGGAGCCGTCTGCGCGTACCAGAATGTAGCTCGAGGCGTCGTATTTTTTCCCTTTAACTACAAATTTTTTCCCAAACGAAAGTACTTTATCTATGGCAATAGGATTGCTCTTGGCTAAGCTCGGCTCAACTATATGCCCTGTTTCAACTTTCGGCAAGCGGGGCGTTTTTTGCGCCCTCATGCTGCTTACGATAATGTAGATTACCAAAGCTACAAATACAACAATAAAAACTATTGTTATAATATCCTCAATGGTTTCCGTCTCCATAAGTCAATACTTTAAAATATTAAACTTCAGTGTGTTTGTATTTTTCTCTCTCCTTCTCTCTCTCTCTCTCTCTCTCTCTCTCTCTCTCTCTCTCTACCCTACCCTTTTTTACCGATTTTAGCGGCATAGCCGATTTTACCAGCTTGCTTTTTTCACGCCGGGAATTAACCCTTGGCTTGCCATCTCCCTAAAGGTAATGCGGCTAACCCCAAACTGTCGCATGTAGCCTTTGGGACGTCCCGTAAGCGAACAGCGGTTGTGGAGGCGCACCGGGCTGGAGTTTTTGGGCAACTTTGCCAGCGCTACGTAATCGCCGGCTTCCTTGAGCGCCTTGCGCTTCTCGGCATACTTTGCCACCAACTTGGCGCGCTTTACTTCGCGCGCTTTCATACATTCTTTTGCCATTGTGCTATAACTGTTTTTTTGCGTTTTTAAATGGAAGCCCAAAATGGCGAAGCAAGGCGTACGCTTCTTCATCCTTTTCGGTGGAGGTAACAAAGGTCATTTCCAAGCCCATGATTTTGGTTACCTTCTCAATATCTATTTCCGGGAAAATAATTTGCTCTTTCACGCCCAAGTTGTAGTTTCCGCGCCCGTCCAGCTTGTCGCCAATACCGCTAAAGTCGCGAATACGGGGTAGCGCAATGCAAATCAGCCGCTCCAAAAATTCGTACATCCTGTTGTTGCGCAGAGTTACCTTCACGCCTATCGGCATGCCCTTGCGCAGCTTGAAGTTGGAGATGTCTTTTGAGGCGCGGGTAATCAGCGCCTTCTGCCCTGTGATGGCGGAAAGCTCGTTCTGCGCAACCTCTACCAACTTTTTATCGGCAGTTGCTATGCCAACACCCTGGTTGACAACAATTTTTTCGAGCCTTGGCGCCTGCATAACATTTTTGTAGCCAAACTCTTTTACAAGGGCGGGCACAATCTCCTCCTTGTATTTTTTCTTGAGCGAAGGAATATATCCCTTCGCGTCCACGTATGCCTGTGCCTGTGGTTGTGTTTTTTTTGCCATTACTTAATTTCCTCTCCGGTTGTTTTTGCGTAACGTATCAGCTTGCCGTTTTCACCCACGCGACGACCTATTCTCGTTGGGGTTCCGTTGCTATCGTTCACCATAAGGTTTGAAATGTTTATTGCCGCCTCCTGCTTGATAATGCCGCCTTGCGGATGCTTTGCGTTAGGCTTGGTATGCTTTGACACCATGTTCACGCCTTCTACAATGGCGCGACCTTTGTCGGTGATCACTTCGAGCACACGTCCTTTTTTACCTTTGTCGTCGCCGGCAAGTACGGTAACATTATCGCCTTTTTTTATTTTAAGTTTTACTTTACCCAACATGGTTTTTACTTTTCAAGTTGTTTTTTTGTTCTTTAGCCCGCCCTTCAAATCACTTCGGGCGCCAGCGATACAATTTTCATGTAGTTGTCGCGCAGCTCGCGGGCTACGGGACCAAATATGCGCGTTCCGCGAATTTCGCCCTGCGCGTTGAGGAGTACGCAGGCGTTATCGTCAAAGCGAATGTAGGAGCCGTCTGGGCGACGAACTTCCTTGTGGGTGCGCACAATAACGGCTTTTGATATGCTGCCCTTTTTGGCGTCGCCACCGGCAGTTGCGCTTTTCACGCTCACCACAATTTTATCTCCAAGCGAGGCATAGCGCCTTCTGGTGCCCCCAAGCACCCGAATACAAAGTACTTCTTTGGCGCCGCTGTTGTCCGCTACCTGTAATCTTGATTCTTGCTGTATCATGGCTTACTTTACTTTTTCTACGATTTCTACTAATCTCCAACGCTTACTTTTGCTCAGCGGACGGGTTTCCATTATGCGCACGGTATCGCCTTCGCTGCACTCGTTCTTTTCGTCGTGCGCAACGAACTTGGTGGTATGGCTTACAAACTTCCCGTAAACGGGGTGCTTCACCTTACGCTGCACGGCAACCACAATGGATTTATCCATCTTGTTGCTGGTCACAACTCCTATTCTCTCCTTTCTCAGGTTTCTCGCTATAGTTTCCATGTGTGTGTGACGTTACTTGTTTATCTCGTTAATTTTTCGTTCGTGAAGGATGGTGAGCATACGCGCAATATCCTTACGTAATTCTTTTATTTTGCTCGTATTTTCGAGCGGTGAAATGGCGTGGTTGAGGCGCGTTTTTGTTTGCTGACTTTTTTCCAGCTCCACCTTTTCCAACAGGTCTTTGGTGGACATTTCTCTGATTTCCGATGCCTTCATTATACTCCTCCTTTATGCTGATTGTTCTGCTACATAATCCCTGCGCACCACAAACTTGGTGCTCACGGGCAACTTTTGTGCGCCCAAGCGCAGCGCTTCCTGCGCAACTTCAAAGGGAACGCCCTCTACCTCAAACAACATGCGACCCGGCGTAACCGGCGCTACGAAACCCTCCGGTGCTCCCTTACCTTTACCCATGCGCACTTCGGCGGGTTTTTTGGTAATAGGCTTGTCGGGGAATATGCGTATCCACATTTGCCCCTCGCGCTTCATGTGGCGCACAATGGCTTGACGAGCGGCTTCTATCTGCTTACCGGTAATCCAGCAAGACTCTAAGGTTTTGATGCCAAAGGTGCCGAATGAAAGTTGGTTGCCCCGTTGGGCAAAGCCTTTCATCTTCCCCTTCTGCATTCTCCTGTGTTGCGTCTTTTTAGGCTGTAACATTTTCTTTTTACTTCGCTAATTTTTTTTACTTCCTTGAACTTCCACCACCACTACGTCCTCCGCGTCCTCCACGATCGCTGCCGCCGCGCTCGCCGCGCCGTTCACGCTCGTTGCGTCCGCCGCGTCCGCCGCCGCGTCCGTTGCGCTCGCCGCGCTCGCCGCCGCGGTGGTGCGGACGATCGTCGCGACTGCCAACGCCGCCCGCCTGCAATCCGGCAAGGTTTGCCGCCACGCCAACGTTGGGAAGCAAATCGCGCTTGCCGTAAACTTCGCCGTTGCAAATCCACACCTTAACGCCCAGCAAGCCCACCTTGGTCAGCGCTTCCGCAAGGGCGTAGTCAATATCGGCGCGGAACGTGTGCAGGGGAATACGCCCCTCCTTGATGGTTTCGCAGCGCGCCATTTCGGCGCCGCCGAGGCGGCCGGAGATTTGCACCTTTATACCTTCTGCGCCCAGCCGCATGGTTGACGCCATGGTGGTTTTGATGGCGCGGCGGTACGATATGCGACCCTCCACCTGACGGGCTATGTTGTTGGCAACAATCAGGGCGTCCAGCTCGGGACGCTTCACCTCAAAGATGTTGATTTGGATGTCTTTTCCCGTTATTTTTTTGAGCTCCTCCTTCAGCTTGTCCACCTCCTGACCGCCCTTGCCGATGATGATGCCCGGACGTGCCGTGTTGATGGTTACCGTAATGAGCTTGAGGGTGCGCTCAATCACTATGCGCGACAGGCTTGCCTTTGCCAAGCGCTCGTTGAGGTATTTGCGAATTTTCGAATCCTCAACTATCTTTCCTGCATACTTGTTTCCACCGTACCAGTTAGAATCCCAGCCACGAATGATGCCTATTCGGTTACTTATCGGATTTATTTTTTGTCCCATATTCTTATGCTACTTGTTCTGTTACGGTTTCTGCTTCGTTTGTATCTTCTGTATCTTCAACAATCTTTACATTTTTGTTGTCCAGCACGATGTGGACATGGTTGGAGCGCTTACGAATGCGGTAGGCGCGTCCCTGCGGCGCCGGCGAAATACGCTTGAGCATGGGGCCGCCGTCCACAAAGATTTCTTTTATGTAAACGTTGCCCTCCTCAAGGTCGCGCTTGTCGTCCTCATTTTTGGCTTCCCAGTTGGCAATTGCCGACTTGAGCAGCTTCTCCAAATCCAACGACGCATGCTTTTTGGTGTACTTGAGCACACCCAGCGCCCTATTGACCTCAACACCACGTATCAAATCGGCTACCAGCCTCATCTTGCGGGGTGATGTGGGGCAATTGCGAAGCACGGCTCCCGCCACTTGCCTCTTTTCTTCCTTGAGCTCTTCCGCTCTTAATCGTTTTCTTGCTCCCATCTTTTACCTTTGCTATAAAGGGATTTTTTTATGATTAAAAAAATTATACTTGTTTTTTGAACTTCCTAAAACTTATACAGCCCAACCAATTGCATTCCTGCCAACATCGCAACATTGGCCCCTTGCGTAAAAATATAAAGTTTGCCATCTTCCGTAAGATGTAGTGGAATACGAAATCTCATAGCCCAATCCCAATTCGGCATAGCTTTGAGACGCCAACGATTTTCCACATACATTAATGCGCCAAAAGGGGCAGCATAGCCTAACGCTTCTGCCCATTTTTTCTGCCGAACAGAAGCAGAGTAGTAGCGTTGAGCATAAAAACCTAACCCTAAATTTGCGGTAATTATGTCCCCCTTATCATCAAACTTTTTGTAAAAGAACTTTGTTAATTTCCCCACATCATACAGCTCATACATTCCCCCTGCCGAAGCGTACATTCCTCTAAAGCCTATAAGCCATCCTGCATCTGCGACCGCCATCCAGCGGTTGTGGTAGAACCTATAAGACACTCCTGTAACATTACTTACCGCCAAGCCAACATAGTGCTCCGTTTGAGCCTGGGAAAACGTGCTGATACCCCATAGTAAAAAGGCTTGTATGGTCAATAAGACCTTTTTCATTTCATTTTCAGCCCTAAGATGTCCAAATTCTCAACAAATATAGATGGCAATAAATTTTTATATCACAAGCTCATACAAAAGTGCATTTAATAGGCAGACCGATACTTTACAACTTTTCCATCTTCTTTCAAAACATCTCCTCGCTTACTTTCTATCGGTTGTCCGAATGTCCTTTGAAAGTAGGGCTTGGAGCAAATTCGCCCAGCTTATGTCCCACCATATCTTCGGAGATGTACACGGGCACAAATTTGTTGCTGCTGTGCACGGCAATGGTGTTCCTCCTAAAATTTATGCTGAACTACTATCTGCAAAAGTGCCGCCATCATCACGGCTTTATTTTTGTTTGAAATAACATGATCGTACTCTTTTGTCGTGAAATATATCGGGCCTCGATACCTCAAGGCAAAACTCCAATGCTGCAACGCTTCGGGGTAGATGCGATATTCGCTCAATACGTGCAACCCAAAAGGGGCGGCATAGCCCAGCTCGTTTGCCCACCTCGCTTCTCGGGCAGAGGCGTTCCAATAATCCTGAGCAAACAACCCCAATCCCATGCTCAGCTGCATGTCATCGCCACTATCCGGCACGTTTTTTCCAAAGAACTTTAGCAATTTGAGCACTTTATCCATGTTTATCACTTCGTACATGCCGCCAACCGAAGCATAGATACCTTTAAAGCCTGTAAGCCATCCTGCATCTGCGACCGCCATCCAGCGGTTGTGCCTGAGCGTGTACGAGGGACCTATAACGTTGCTCACCGCCAAACCCGCGTAATGCTCTGTTTGAGCGCAGGACATTGTAGCTACACCATATAGCAAAACCTGCGCAAGTAGTACTTTTTTCAAGCTGATTTTGCTTTCTACCGGTTGCCCGAGTGCCCCTTGAACGTGCGGGTCGGCGCAAACTCGCCCAGCTTATGCCCCACCATATTTTCGGTGATGTACACGGGGATAAACTTGTTGCCGTTGTGCACTGCTATGGTGTGCCCTACAAAGTCGGGCGGAATCATGCTTGCGCGTGCCCAAGTCTTTACTACCGACTTCTTTTTGCCGGTATTCATGGCGCCTATCTTTTTATCCAGCTTAGGTTCAATGTACGGTCCCTTTTTTAGCGAACGACTCATGCTAAATTTTGAATTTTGAATTTTGAATTTTGAATTTTGAATTATCCTACCTATACTTGCCGCTTCAGCTCCGCTTTTTCCGGCGCTCGATGATAAACTTCGAGGTTGTCTTCTTCGGGTTACGGGTTTTCTTGCCCTTAGCCAGCAAGCCCTTTCGCGAGCGGGGATGTCCGCCGGAGCTTTTACCTTCGCCGCCGCCCATGGGGTGGTCAACGGGGTTCATCACCACGCCGCGGTTGCGGGGGCGCCACCCCAGCCAGCGCCTACGGCCGGCCTTGCCGTGCGATTCGTTCTGCGCGTCGGGGTTGGAAACCGAGCCGATGGTGGCGCGGCAGGCTATCGGCACCATGCGCGTTTCGCCCGAAGGCAGCTTGAGCACCGCGTGCGTACCCTCTCGCGCCAGCAGCTGCGCCGACGATCCGGCGCTGCGAGCCATGGCTGCGCCCTGTCCGGGCGTGAGCTCAATGTTGTGGACAACGGTACCCAGCGGTATTTCGGAGAGCAGGAGCGCATTCCCAATTTCGGGAGCTATCCCCTTGCCCGACTGTATTTTCTGTCCCACCTTGAGGCCCAGCGGCGCAATGATGTAGCGCTTTTCGCCATCGGCGTAGGCTACCAGCGCAATGCGGGCGTTGCGGTTGGGGTCGTACTCTATGGTTTTTACCGTTGCTGCGTAGGCGTCCTTATCGCGCTTGAAGTCAATAATGCGGTACATGCGCTTGTGTCCGCCGCCCCTGTAGCGCAAGGTCATACGTCCCTGATTGTTACGTCCGCCGGAGCTTTTGATGGGAGCCAGCAGCGATTTTTCGGGGGTGGAGGTGGTTATTTCTTCAAACGAAGAAATAACTTTATGTCGGGTACCCGGCGTTACGGGTCTAAATTTTCTGAGCGCCATGTCTTTTAGATGTTACTGTAAAAATCAATTTTTTCTCCTTGGGCAAGCGTTACTATGGCTTTTTTGCGGTGAACAGTCCGCCCCGACAGAATACCCGCCTTGGTGTAGCGGCTTTTGTTCTTCCCGCGACAGTTCATGGTATTAACGTTCAGTACCTTAACGCCATACATTGACTCTACTGCCTGCTTGATTTCCAACTTGTTGGCCGTTGGCTCAACAATAAAACCGTACCGGTTCAGCTTCTCGCCCTGAGCCGTCATTTTTTCGGTTATTAGTGGCTTAATTAGTTGTGTGCTCATTGCTATTGTTCGCTATTCTCTTGTTCGTTGTTTACTTGTTCGCTATTTGCTTCGCCGCTTGCCGCCGGTTGCTGCACTTCGCCGCTTGCCGCCGGTTGTGGTGCTTCCGCGATACTTATCGGCTGTTCTACAATTGCTTGCGGGCTATTTGTCGCTTCCAATTCATTGGCTTCGGCTCCCAGCAAGCGGTTAACTACGTCAACTGCATCCTCAAAAAACAACAAATCGTTGGCATTCATAATATCGTAAGTATTTATGTCTGATGCGATTATTGTCTTTGCGTTGGGCAAATTTCGGGACGACAAATATACGTTTTTATTTAATTCGGGAAGCACAATGAGCAATTTTTTTCCGCTCAGCTGCTGATTTTCCCATATTTTTAAGAATTCTTTTGTCTTTGGCGCCTCAAGGGTGAAGTTTTCAACCACGCGGATGTTGCTGCTGAGCGCTTTTTGCGACAGTGCGCTACGGCGCGCCAGCATTTTTTGCTTTTTGTTGAGCTTGTGGCTGTAGTCGCGGGGAACGGGACCGAACACGCGCCCTCCGCCCACAAAGAGCGGCGACTTGATGCTGCCTGCGCGGGCGCCGCCGGTACCCTTTTGCTTCTTGAGCTTCTTGGTGCTGTAGCGCACTTCGCCGCGCTGCTTCGCCTTGTGCGTACCCTGACGGCGGTTTGCCAACAGCTGCTTCACGTCGAGGTAGATGGCGTGGTTATTCGGCTCTATGCCGAAAACCGTATCGTCCAGCGTAATCTTTTTCGACGTTTCTTTTCCTTCGATGTTATATACTGATAACTCCATAATGACTTAATTCTCTATTAGTAAGTACGACCCTACAGCCCCCGGTACCGAGCCTTTTACCAGCAACAAGTTGCTTTCGGGGATTAGCTTCACAATAACCAAATTCAGCACTTTCACGCGGTCTCCGCCCATGCGTCCGCCCAGCTTGCGCCCCGGAAGCACGCGCGAGGGGTATGAAGAGGCTCCTGCCGAGCCCGGTGCGCGAAGACGGTTGTGCTGACCGTGCGTCTGACCGCCTACGCCGGCGAATCCGTGCCGCTTAACAACGCCTTGAAAGCCTTTTCCCTTCGATATGCCCACAACGTCAACCCAGTTGTTTTCCTCAAAGAAATCAACGGTTACCGTGTCGCCCATCGCCAGCGCCTTGCTCTCCTTGCCTGCGAAAGGCGAAAACTCTACCACCTTTCTTTTGGGTGCGGTTCCGGCCTTCTTAAAGTGCCCGAGCAAGCTTTTGGTGGTATTCTTTTCCCTCTTATCGTCATAGGCAAGCTGCAGGGCTGCATATCCGTCTGTTTCAACGGACTTTACTTGCGTGACAACACATGGACCGGCTTCGATGACGGTACAGGGGATGTTCTTCCCGTCGGCGCCGAAAACGGAGGTCATTCCGATTTTTTTTCCTATAATTCCTGCCATGTTTGCTTATTATTCAGATTTTTTAATTTCAGGTTGCATGCGCAGCCTAATTCAAAATTCAAAATTTAAAATTTCTTCTACACCTTTATTTCCACCTCAACTCCGCTTGGCAGCTCAAGCTTCATCAGCGCGTCAATGGTTTTTGGCGTTGAGCTGTAGATGTCCAGCAAGCGCTTGTAGGTGCTCAGCTGAAACTGCTCGCGCGCCTTTTTGTTGACAAAGGTTGCGCGGTTTACGGTGAAGATTTTCTTCTGCGTAGGCAGGGGCACCGGGCCGCTCACCACAGCGCCGGTAGCCTTCACCGTTTTCACAATTTTCTCCGACGACTTGTCCACTAAGGAGTGGTCGTACGACTTCAACTTTATTCTAATTTTTTGGCTCATGTTATTTCAAATTCCAAATTTACTCTCTCTGCGCTTTTTATTTTTTTGACTTGCCTGTGGTTTGCAGCCTGTACTGCAACGAAAGCTGAAACATTTCCAACCACCAGTGCCCTATATTTTTTTGTCTGCCAATATTATCTTTCTGTTCCGACAAAGTAAGCGGCGCCACAATGTGCATCCCGTAAGTCCACTTTTCAGAAAATTTAACCTGCAATTTACTTGCAAGCTGCACCCCAAACGGGGTATCGTATTCCATCTTCTTTGCAAACCGCTCTTGCTGTGCGTTCAAAGCTGTATATTTTTGTCCGAATAGCCCCAAACCTGCATATACCATTAGCATCCCCCGCCCATCTTGCAGCAACCTATATTTTCCGGTTACAGAAGCGTATCCGCCTTTAAATCCTGTCAGCCAGCCGCCGGTAGCGGTTACATTCCAGCGGTTGTGCTGCAACGTGTAAATTGGGCCTATCACTTTCCCGCCGATTATGCCTAAATAGTGCTCCGCTTGGGCAACCGCCAAATTGCTCGAAAACAGCAGTAGCAATATTCCCCATTTACTGTAGCAGCTATTCATCAAAATCCTTATTTGCCCGTGCTCCCAAGCTTATACTGCAACGATATTTGATAAATATAGAGCCATATCTTCCACAAAGCTGCATTATGAGCATTATAACCAATACTTACTTCCGTTGGGTTCGTCAGCAAAGGGACACCAATATGCATACCAAAACTCCCATTAGGCGAAACATTAAAATAAACTTTGCCTGTGAACTGCACTCCCAAGGGGGTCGTATAATCCATTTCTCTTGCCAGCTTTCGCTGCGTTACGGTTGGAGCAAGATAGCCCAGTCCGAATACTCCCAACCCCAAATCAACGCTTATTCCTTTTCCATAAAGAAAATCTGCGCTTTCATTTCCAAAATATCTAAAATCCCTCAACAAGCTAATGACCCTGTACCCTCCGGTAACGGAAGCGTATCCGCCTTTAAATCCTGTCAGCCAGCCGCCGGTAGCGGTTACATTCCAGCGGTTGTGCTGCAACGTGTAAGTTGGCCCCAGCACTTTTCCGCCGATTACGCCCAAGTGGTGCTCTGTTTGGGCTGCACCTATTTTGTCTGAAAACAAAACTAACAAAAGAAGTATTGTACGATAAAAATTCATCTTATTAGCTACAATACACGTGCGCAACTACATAGCCTTTTTATTTCAAAAACTTATCCGGTGCGCTACGCCATTTTTTCAGCGCTTCCACATCGCCGGGCTGTATGTAACCATCTGCTAAGGCCTGCTCTATCAGCGCGGTGTAGGTGGACAGCGTGGTTAGCTCCGCGCCTTGCTCCTCAAACTTTTTACGCGCTTCATCAAGCTCATACGTAAAAATTGCCACCATTCCAAGCACCTTTGCCTTTTCCTCTTTCAGGTGCAGCAAGGCATTTGTGCTGCTTTTGCCTGTTGAAACGAGATCTTCTACCACCACCACTTTTTTTCCCGCCGCCTCTGCGCCTTCTACCACCTTTTTCAGCCCGTGCTCCTTGCGCTCCTCCCGAACGTAGGCAAACGGCAACCCAAGCTTTTCCGCAACCAGCATCCCGTGCGCAATAGCGCCGGTGGCAACTCCCGCAATTACCTCTGCGTCGGGATATTTTGAGCGTATCACCGCTGCAAACGCGGTGCATATTTGGCTTCGTACCTGCACATCGCCCAGCGTGCTGCGGTTGTCGCAGTAAATTGGCGACCGCCATCCCGAAACCCACGTAAAGGGGTTTGCCGGGCTTAGCTTGATGGCGCCTGTTTTCAGCAAGCTGCGCGCTATTTGTTGTGCGATTTCAGCGCTCGCGGCGGAGTCAAGCATATTCATCTCCCCTACTCATCCAAATCCTTATCCGACTTTTTCTTGCCCTGCGCCTTTTCGATAATATCCTTGGCGAGGGAAGCCGGCACTTCGGCGTAGTGCGAAAACTCCATGGTGGAGGTTGCGCGGCCGGAGCTGAGCGTTCGCAGCACCGTTACGTAGCCAAACTGCTCCGAGAGCGGCACGCTTGCCTTTATCACGCGGGCGTTGCCCTTGGAGTCCATGTTCTGAATTTGCCCGCGCCGCTTGTTCAGGTCGCCGATAATGTCGCCCATGTACTCTTCGGGGGTTACCACCTCCAGCGACATGATAGGCTCCATAATTACGGGGTTGGCCTTGGGGCAGGCGTGGCGGAAAGCCGCGCGCGCACATATCTCAAACGAAAGCGAATCGGAGTCCACCGCGTGGAACGAGCCGTCTTTGAGCGTTACCTTCATTGCGGGCAGCTCGTAGCCGGCAAGTACGCCGTTGCTCATGGCCGTTTTGAAGCCTTTTTCTACCGCAGGAATAAACTCGCGGGGAATGTTGCCGCCCTTCACCATATCTACAAACTGCAGGCCGACTTGACCTTCGTCGGTAGGGGCAATTTCTACAATAATATCTGCAAACTTACCGCGACCGCCGGTTTGCTTTTTGAATACTTCGCGGTGCTCAACCGTGCCGCGCAGCGCCTCCTTGTAGTTCACCTGCGGCGCACCCTGATTGATTTCCACGCCAAACTCGCGCTTGAGGCGGTCAACAATGATTTCGAGGTGCAGCTCGCCCATACCGCTAATAACGGTTTGTCCGGTTTCTTCGTCCGACTTTACGGTGAACGTGGGGTCTTCCTCTGCCAGCTTGCCGAGCGCTATTCCCAGCTTATCCAAATCCTTCTGCGTTTTGGGCTCTACCGCTAGGCCAATCACCGGATGGGGGAACGTCATCGACTCCAAAACGATTGCGTTTTTTTCGTCGCAAACGGTATCGCCCGTGCGGAGGTCTTTGAAGCCCACGCAGGCGCCAATATCGCCGGCCTCCAAAAATTCTATGGGATTCTGCTTGTTGGAGTGCATTTGGTAGAGCCGCGAAATGCGCTCCTTCTTTCCCGAACGGGGATTGTAAACGTATGATCCTGCATCGAGGCGACCCGAGTAGGCGCGCACGAATGCCAGGCGACCTACAAAGGGGTCGGTAGCAATCTTAAACGCCAAGCCGCAGAATGGCTCCGAAGAGGAGGGCTTGCGCTCAAGGCTTTTTTCGGTATTTTCGGGGTCAACCCCCACCACCGCGCCCTGATCAAGCGGGCTTGGGAGGTAGCGCGCCACCGCATCCAAAAGGTACTGCACGCCCTTGTTTTTGAACGAAGCGCCGCACATCACCGGCACAACAGACATGCCAATGGTGGCCTTGCGTATGGTGGCTATAATTTCGTCTTCGGTAATGGAGTCGGGGTTGTCGAAGAATTTTTCGAGCAGCGCATCGTTGTACTCCGCAATGGATTCGATGAGCTTGCCGCGCCACTCGGCGGCCTCGGCAGCCATGTCGGCAGGAATATCCCCAATGGTGTAGTTCACGAGCTCCTTGCTCTCGGAGTTGTAAATAAGCGCCTTGTTGGAAACGAGGTCAACTATCCCCAAAAACTTGTCTTCGGAGCCTATGGGGAGGGTTATCGGCACGGGGTTTGCCCCCAACTTTTCCTTAATTTCCTTCACCACGTTAAAAAAGTCGGCGCCTGTGCGGTCCATCTTGTTCACGTAGGCAATTTTCGGCACCTGATACTTTTCGCTTTGCCGCCACACGGTTTCCGACTGCGGCTCTACGCCGCCTACGGCGCAAAACGTAGCAATAGTGCCGTCGAGCACGCGCAGCGAGCGCTCCACTTCTATCGTAAAGTCAACATGTCCGGGAGTATCTATCAGGTTGATATGGTAGGTGTTTCCGCCGTAGTTCCAAAAGGTAGTTGTGGCGGCAGAGGTAATGGTGATGCCCCGCTCCTGCTCCTGCACCATCCAGTCCATGGTGGCAGCGCCCTCGTGGACTTCGCCGATTTTATGCGTTTTGCCCGTATAAAAAAGGATGCGCTCGCTTGTTGTAGTTTTGCCTGCATCAATGTGAGCCATGATACCAATATTCCTCGTATATGCTAAATCTCTTGCCATTTTCTGTTTTTCTTAATCTCTCTGCTTGCTTTCCGCAATTAAAATCTATAGTGCGCAAAAGCCTTGTTTGCCTCTGCCATTTTGTGCATGTCTTCCTTGCGCTTGAATGCGCCGCCCTCCTCGTTGTAGGCCGCCATGATTTCGGCAGCCAGCTTTTCTGCCATTGACTTACCGTTGCGGGTGCGCGAATACTTAATCATATTTTTTACGCTAAGGGCAATTTTGCGCTCCGGGCGCACTTCGGTAGGCACCTGAAAGTTGGCGCCTCCAATGCGGCGGCTCTTTACCTCTATGGCAGGGGTAATATTTTCGAGCGCCTTTTTCCAAATATCGAGCGGAGCCTTGTCTGCGTCCTTCATCTTCTCGCCTACCCTATCTATTGCGTCATAGAATATACCGTAGGCAATACTCTTCTTTCCGGCTTTCATAAGGTCGTTTACAAACCTTGTTACCAGCGTATCTCCGAACTTGGGATCGGGAAGTAGAATTCGTTTTTTTGGCTTTGCTTTTCTCATTTTTAATCGCCGGGCAGCTGCAAGGCCACCCTGTTTTTACATTTTAACTTTATATTTTTTGCGGCTATATCTTTACTTTTTCTTTGCCGGTGCTGCTGCTCCGGGTTTCGGGCGCTTTGCTCCGTATCTTGAGCGGCTTTGGCGGCGGCCATCTACGCCCGAAGCGTCGAGCGAGCCGCGCACAAGGTGGTAGCGTACGCCGGGGAGGTCCTTTACGCGTCCGCCGCGCACCAGCACAATGGAGTGCTCCTGTAGGTTGTGCCCCTCGCCGGGGATGTAGGCGTTTACTTCTTTGAGGTTGGTAAGCCTTACGCGGGCAACCTTGCGCATTGCCGAGTTGGGTTTTTTGGGTGTTGTGGTGTACACACGCACGCAAACGCCGCGACGCTGCGGGCATGAGCTCAAGGCCGGCGACTTACTCTTTTGCACCAGCTCCGTTCTTCCTTTTCTTACTAACTGCTGAATTGTTGGCATTGTTGCTCTAAACTGCTTGTTGTAAATTATCTGTCTAATTTCTAAACGATTACAAACGATTATTTGTACTTGTTTTACGCTTTTTTTTCGTAAAAGTTATGAACTTTTGGAAAAATCAGGGCTGCAAAGGTAGGCATTTTTTCGATATTACAAGAGCTAATACGTTTTTTAGCTCGATATTTCCGCCCTAAAACCGGAAATTTGTAGTTAAATAATCGTAAAACGATTAACAAAAAACAATTACAGCCTAAAAAAATATCGGCAAACAGCCCGGTATTTCCGTTGTTTTTCCCCTGATTTTCTTGCGTTTTCATAATTTGCCATGCATATTCACTCTCCCTCCTCTACGTGAATCTACATTTTTCGCGCAAGCTCAGCTTGTATGGGCATACCCAGCAGCCATCCTGTGCCGAGAAGCGCAAAGCTCCGGCCCAAGCCGGTTATCGGAAGTCCGTTGATGTAGAGCATGGTGCTTTACGCGAAGCAAAATTACACAAAATGCTAGCTTCCAACTTAACAGCGCACCTTTTGTATGCTATGGTGCACCAAACAAGGTGAATGTTGACAAAATATTAGCAAATATGCATATTGACAATCAGGAAGTTGGCGAAAACCTATCAGGCACTGGTGCAAGATGATGGATAAATGCTTATCCTTGCAAAGGGAAAATAGCTTCATTTTGGCACACAGATGACACGGATTGGACGAATTTACACAGATTTTTTCTGCCATTTTACTTTTTATAATTACTTCATTATCACATTATGTAAATAAAAACAAAGAGACCTCTTACATGCACAAAATGGCACCGAGTACAGCATAAATTAATTCTCAAAAATGAAAAACTAAAAAATTCACAACCATGAAACAGGAAATAAAATCGGAAGGCAAGTGCCTTTTTTGCGGATCAACCTTTGCCAAAGCCAGCATTATCCGCCATTTACAAACGCATTTGGCGCAAAAAGCGAAGGACGGCCAAAAGGGGCTGTCGTTTTTGGTGAAAATCGAAGCTGACCCGTCCTACGGAATTTCCCAGCATTTTCTCTCGCTGTGGGTAGATGGCGATGCTAGCATGGGAGATGTTGACGGCTTTCTCCGCGATATATGGCTCGAATGTTGCGACCACCAGAGCTCATTTACCAACCCGAAAAACCGGCGACAAGGCGGCATCGTGTTGGATATTCGGAAGGTGCAAGATTTTCTGCAAAATGGTAAGATAGTTGAGTTCGCAAAAGTTATGGAGGGCTCGAATGGTGAAGTCTCCATGAGCCAAGAAACGAGCAAGGTTTTTCAGAAAGGCCTGAAGCTGAAGTACGAATATGATTTCGGCAGCTCAACAAAGCTTTTGCTAACCGTTATACAGGAATATCCGTTCAAAGCCGACAAGGATATCGTTTTGCTTTCGCGCAACGAGCCGCTGGAAATACTGTGCAATATGTGCGGCAAAGAGCCGGCTACGCAGCTGTGTACAGTGCACGATTGGAACGAAGACAGCCTTTTTTGCGAAAAATGCGCCAAAGAGCACGCAAAAACATGCCCCGATTTTGAGGAGTATGCTGCCATGCCGGTGGTAAACTCTCCGCGCATGGGCGTTTGCGCCTACGAAGGCGGATGTATTGATACGGAAAGAGACGGAGTGTTTGTGAAAAAGTAGAGGCCATTCCCTTTTCTTACCGCAACGTCCGCAACTCGCTGGTTTTCAATACTTCCGAAGCCCAATGTCAACAACATTTTGTGTTAATTCTTCGTTCTCCATGCTATTGAAAAATATTTATTTTATCTTTGTGGCGCAATTTGGAGCTGATGATAAATCGGGAAATATTGATTACCATGAATTTAAACACATTTTTCAGCAAGATGTCCCCCAAGGAAAACAAGTTTTATCCTATCTTGCGCAGCATGTCCGAAAATATTCTTTCCTGCGCAGAGCTGCTGATAAAGCTGACCGACACGGACGACAAAGAAGTGCGCGAGGAGTTTCGAAGGTACATCAAAACGCTGGAAACCAAGGGCGACGATATGCTTAGCACGCTCTTTGACGAGCTGAACAATACGTTTATCACGCCGTTTGACCGGGAAGATATTAACGCGCTGGGCGAAAAGCTCGACGATGTTCTC
>JAISLN010000176.1 GCA_031290835.1 Prevotellaceae bacterium | reverse complement strand
CTCGTCGATACGCGCCCGCAGCTTTTCGAGGCTTTCCTCGCGCTGCGACCCGCCTATGATTTCGCCTATTTTGGGGAACAGCACATCCATAGCGCGCACGGTTTTGCCGTCGCCGTTTTGCTTCATGTAAAATGCCTTGATATCTTTGGGGTAGTTGGTCAGAATTACCGGGCGCTTAAAGTGCTTTTCGACTAAATAGCGCTCGTGCTCGCTCTGCAAGTCAACGCCCCAGTACACCGGAAACTCAAATTTTTGCCCGCTTTGCTCCAGAATTTTCACGCCTTCGCCGTAGTCCAAGCGCACAAAGTCGGTGCTGCAAACGTTTTGCAGGCGCTCTATCAGCTCCTTGTCGTACATGTCGTTCAGGAACTTCAGGTCGTCCATGCAGCGCTCCAGCGCGTAGCGCACCAGCGATTTGATGAAATCCTCCGCCAAGTCCATGTTTTCCTTAATTTCGTAGAACGCCATTTCCGGCTCAACCATCCAAAATTCGGCAAGGTGGCGCGGGGTGTTGGAGTTTTCGGCGCGAAAGGTGGGGCCAAAGGTGTACACCTCGCCCAACGCCATAGCGCCCAGCTCCCCCTCCAGCTGCCCCGAAACGGTGAGGCTCGTTTCGCGCCCAAAAAAATCGTCGGCAAAGTTGACCTCGCCCGATTCGGTGAGCGGCGGATTTTTGGCGCTGAGCGTGGTAACCCTGAACATGGCGCCCGCCCCTTCGGCGTCGGAGGCGGTTACAATGGGCGTGTGCAGGTAAAAAAATCCCTTATCGTTGAAGTACTTGTGAATGGCATACGCCATGGCGTGTCGTATGCGCAGCACCGCGCCAAAGGTGTTGGTGCGCGGGCGTAGGTGGGCTATTTCGCGCAGGAACTCGAGCGTGTGCCCCTTTTTTTGCAGCGGGTAAGCGTCGGGGTCGGCGCCGCCGTACAGCTCCACGTCGGTTGCCTGAATTTCCACGCGCTGCCCGCTGCCCTGCGAGGCAACCAGCGTGCCGGTGGCGCAAAGGCACGCCCCCGTGCTTACGCCCTTGAGCCGATCCTCCGAAAAATTTTGCAGGTCAAATACCAGCTGAATGTTATTGATGGTCGAGCCGTCGTTGACGGCTACAAACGCCACGTTTTTGTTACCGCGCTTGGTGCGCACCCAGCCCTTTACGGTTACCTCTGCGCCCACTTGACCGCCGCTTAGCAGCTCTGCCACTTTTGTTCTTTCCGGTATTTTCATCATCTCACAACCTGTGTTTTTGGATAAAAGAAGTAAAGACAGCTGCAAGCACCCGCTAATTTTACGTATTTATTATTGAAAATCAATATATTGCAAAAATAGGCGTGCTTACAGTCGCCAAAATTACAGAAATTTTCTGTATTGCAGACGATTTTTGCAAAGAGTTTTCCAAAGAAATGGAAAAATGCCCCCGAGTAGCGCCATTATGGTAAGGGTGTTCAAAAGGCGCGAAATTTTTCTTCCGAAAATCAACCTGAAAAAGGAGGTAGCAACAACCTCATTTTTACCTAATTTCTCAAACAAAACCACCTCAGTAGCAAAAGTATATGATACGAACAATACCTCATTACCTCATTGTTCGCTCGCAGCATCGCTCAATAAAATTAATGAGGTTGGGTGTAGGTGGCGTATTTCATGGCTACTGAGGTGGTTTTGTTTGAGAAATTAGGTAAAAATGAGGTTGTTGAGGCAGCTGATTTCGGCAAAAATCAGCAGAAAAAATTACGCAGGTCTGAACACCCTACCCGTAGGGATGCAAGAGAGAGGGAAGACGGCATGTTTTCCACCAAAAATTCCTCAATATTACCGCTCGCGACAATTTGAGATTCACCCGAAAACAAGGAGAGGCAGCAAATTATCCCGCCCAATTTTCCCTGTCTAAAGTTCGATACTGAATGGCTTCGGCGAGGTGGTGAGATAAAATGTTTGGCTCTCCTTCGAGATCGGCAATAGTTCGCGATACCTTCAAGATTCTATCGTAAGCGCGCGCCGAAAGCTGCAGCCGCTCCATAGCGTTTCGCAGCATTGTTGTTCCGGCTGCATCCAAACGGCAGTAGTCTTTGATGAGGCGGCTGGAGAGCATGGCGTTGCTGTGGATTCCGGCTTCGCTTTTTAGCCGCTGCTGCTGCAAGGTACGGGCGCGGATGACGCGCTCTCGTATCTGTTCGCTGGTTTCTGCCGGCGCCAAATCGGACAGCTTGTCAAACGCTACCGGCACTACCTCGATATGAATGTCAATTCGGTCGAGCAAGGGGCCGGAAATGCGGTTTAAATATTTTTGCACCATTCCGGGCAAGCAAACGCACTCCCTCTCGGGATGGTTGTGGTAGCCACAAGGGCAGGGGTTCATAGACGCTACCAGCATAAAATTTGCAGGATAATCTACCGAAAATCTTGCTCTTGAGATGGTAATATTTCTGTCCTCCAAAGGCTGGCGCATGACCTCTAAAACTGTTCGCTTAAACTCCGGCAACTCGTCCAAAAAGAGCACTCCGTTGTGCGAGAGGGATATTTCGCC
>JAISLN010000175.1 GCA_031290835.1 Prevotellaceae bacterium | reverse complement strand
GAAAAGGGGCTCATCGAAAATACCAACAAGCTTATTCGGCAGTACATCCCGAAAAAAGCCAACTTCGATGATTTTAGTGACCGCCAAATAAAAGAAATACAGTACAAAATAAACAGCAGCCCCAGAAAAAATTTAAACTTTTATTCACCTAAAGAAATTTTCTTCCGATACTTGCACGATAAATTTGCATTGAGATGTTGAATCTACCAATCCGGATTTTGTTTAGGGCAACCTCATTTATTTTCAAAAAAATCCGTATATTTACTACCGCGATTTTTGATTCCTGCTTTTTGTGCTTTTACCCCTTAATTTGATTAACATCTAAAAAAACTGCATGGCTAAACATTGACAACTTGACATATACAGTAAGCGCTTGCTTCTAATTTTTTTGCCATTGAAATTCGCAGCTTCAAAAAACGCCAAAAAACCTGAAACTACTGCAAACGAAAAAGTGAGAAAATGAGAAAAAATATTACGAAAAATTTAAACCAATTGCCCTATGGATCGACCTAAAATATTCTCCGACAGCATAGTAAACAGCTCTACCGAAAAAGTTATTGCAGACTACAGAAAACCCTCGTATGCTATATATACAGCCGTTTTGCTTTTTGTTGCTTCTGCCGTAGCATCTCTTTTTTTCATCAACATTCGGATTGGGGTCAGTGCTTTGGGCATTATAAAGCCTCAAGGCGAAAGAAACCTTATCACATCTCCCGCCACCGGAAAATTAATCGCTATTCACCTATCGGAAAACCTGCCGGTATGCAAGGGCGACACGCTCTTTACTATTGATTCAAGAGGAATTACCTACTATCGTCCCGCATTGGAAAAGCGCAGGAGTGAGCTGCTGGAAATGCTTGGAGACTTGAGCAAGCTCACCGGCGACGAGCTGCCGCCTGTTGACGACCTCAAAAATTCTCTGTACATTCGTTCTTACCACTCTTACATGACCCAGCTGGAAGACTACAATATCAAAGAAAAGGTAGCGCTGAGCAACTATTCGCGCTACACGTCCCTGTACGAAAGCAAGGTAATTCCGCAGTCGGAGTTTGAAGCTGTTGTAGCGGATAAGGACAACGCCACGCTAAGCCGCCAAGCGTTTCAGAGCAGCAATAAAGCGCAGTGGCAGGCTGATTTGAACAAGCTGGAAAACGAGCTGCGCGACGTTACAGCTCAAATTGAGCAAATCAACATACAAAGCAACGAAGCGATGGTGCTGGCGCCCATATCGGGCACCATTCAGAGCATCGAAAAGGTAACCAACGGCATGTTTGTTCACTCGGGGCAGCAAATTGTCGAAATTTCGCCCGACGGACAGCTGGTGGTCGAGTGTGCAGTGAGCACCAAAGACATTGGCTTTATCCACGTGGGGCAAAAGGCGCGGATTCAGGTTGATGCTTTTAACTACAACGAGTGGGGCGTTTTGGAGGGAGAGGTGATGGAAATTTTTGACGATGTTGTCATTTCCAACGACGGGACAGCCCATTTTTACAGGATATATTGCTCCCTGAACAGCGACCACCTTACGCTGAAAAACGGATACCGAGGATACGTGAAAAAGGGCATGACGGTGAGCGCCCATTTCATTGTAACGAAGCGAACGATATTTCAGCTGATTTACGATAAAGCCGACCAATGGCTTAACCCTAACGTGAAAAGCAATGAGTAAAAAAATTTGCGTTGAGCAGCATGACATAACAGACTGCGGAGCTGCATGCCTTGCCTCCGTAGCGGCGTTCTACGGGTTGGAAATGCCCATATCAAAAATCAGGCAAATGGCTTCAACCGATAAGCATGGCACCAACGTGCTGGGCATGGTTGAGGCTGCCGGAAAAGTAGGCTTCCTTGCAAAAGGGGTGAAAGCCTTAAAACCCGACGGCACAAAAAATATCGACTCCCTGCACAAAATCCCCAAGCCTGCCATAGCCCACCTGCTAGTGAAAAACATGCTGCACTTTGTTGTTATCTACAAGGTAACGGCAAAGCATGTTGAGGTAATGGATCCCGCTCGCGGAAAGATAATCAAAAAGCCGATGGCAGATTTTGTTGAAGAGTGGACGGGCGTGCTCATTATTCTTGTGCCAAACGACGACTTTACGGCAGAAACAACGAAGGTTTCCATGCTCAAGCGATTTGCATTTTTGCTTAAACCGCACAAGAAGGTGCTTGCGCAGGCGTTGTTTGGCGCGGTTGTTTATACGGTGCTGGGGTTGGCGACGTCCATTTACGTGCAAAAAATTGTGGACTTCGTTATCCCCGACGGCAACAGAAACTTGCTCAATCTGCTAAGCGTGGCGATGGTGGCAATACTGATTGTTTCGCTGTTCATCAGCTACATGAAGTCCATATTCATGCTCCGCACGGGGCTGCAAATAGATGCAAGGCTGATACTTGGCTACTACAGACACCTGCTGCGCCTGCCGCAGAGCTTTTTCGACACCATGCGCTCCGGCGAAATAATATCGCGCATCAACGACGCCGTGAAAATACGAACGTTTATCAACGAAACTCTCGTGTCGCTCATGGTAAATATTTTCACCGTGCTGTTTGCCTTTGCGCTAATGTTTACCTACTACTGGAAGCTGGCCGCCATAATGCTCCTGATAGTGCCGCTATACGCAGCAATATACCTGCTCTACAACCGCGCCAACAAGGTAGTGCAGCGCAGAATGATGGAAAACGCCGCCGAGCTTCAGGCGCAGCTGGTAGAATCCATCAACACCGCCGGAACAATAAAAAGATTTGGCATAGAGGGGTACGCCGATGTAAGGACGGAATCCAAATTCATAACCTTTATCCGCACCGGATTTCGCTCGTCCGTAAACAGCATTTGGTCGTCCACCGGAAGCGAATTTGCCTCGCGGCTTTTTACCATCATCTTGCTCTGGGCGGGTGCGTATTTTGTGCTGCGCAACCTGATAACCCCCGGAGAGCTGCTCTCGTTCTACGCCCTCATTGCCTACTTCGTGGAGCCTATTGCCTCGCTGGTGAACGTAAACCGCACCTTTCAGGACGCCCGAATTGCCGCCGACCGCCTGTTTGAAATCATGGACCTCGACACGGAAAGCGCGGAAAACAAAATTAAAATCACCGCTAAAGAATGTGGAGATATTGAATTTCGGAACATAAGATTCCGCTACGGCACGCGCGCGGAGGTATTCAAAAGCTTTTCGCTGCGGATAGAAAAAGGTAAGGTGAGCGCCATAGTGGGCGAAAGCGGATCCGGTAAAACCACGCTGGCGTCGCTGCTGCAAAACCTTTACCCCCTGCAGGAGGGGCAAATACTCATGGGGGGAATTGATATTAAGCACATCGACAACGCCGTCCTGCGCTCGCTGGTGGGGGTAGTGCCGCAGCGCATAGACCTTTTTGAGGGCAGCATTATGGAAAACATTGTGCTGGACGATATGGAGCCGGACGTTACCCGCATTATTGAAATTTGCAAAGACGTGGGGATACTCGAATTTATCGAAAAGCTGCAGCAGGGGTTTGCCAGCAACATTGGCGAAAACGGCGTGCAGCTATCCGGCGGACAGCGGCAGCGGCTGGCTATTGCTCGAGCCTTGTACTGCAACCCGGAGGTGCTCATTCTCGACGAAGCAACCTCGTCGCTCGACTCCGAATCGGAGCGAAACATTAAGGCGGTGGTGAGCAAGCTCAGGGAGAACGGCAAGACAATAATCCTCATTGCCCACCGCCTGGGCACCGTGATGAACGCCGACCGGATTTTTGTGCTGAAAGACGGTGCGCTTGCCGAAGAGGGAACGCACGCGGAGCTGCTGGCAAAAGACGGGCACTACGTAAGATTTTGGAAAAGCCAAACACAATTAACCTGATAAACACTATGAAAGTATTTGATTTTTTGGAAAAGATGAGCGTATTCAACCAGCTGGTTGAGCGCGAATGCACCGGCACGCCGGAGGAGTTTGCCGAAAGGCTGGGCATTAGCCGCAGCACCCTGTACGACATTATAGACGAGCTCCGCTCGCGGGACGTGGAGGTAAGCTACTCGCGAGCAGGCCACACCTTTTACTACAAAAACCCCGTAACGCTGGAGGTGCGCCTTGCCGTAAAGCGCCTTGACGAGGACGAGGCAAAAAAAATTACGGGGGGATGCAACTTTTTTTCTTCCGTGCTTTTTTTCGGACGGAAGGACTTTATCTTTGTACCCGAATAAGCGCACCTGCAAGTACGCGCGTGGCAGGCGTAGCAAGTTCAAAAACCTATTTTTTTAACTTTAAAATTTTATTTACAATGAAAACTTTAGATTTAAATGCCTACGGCGTTTATGAGATGAACGACGTAGAAATGCAAAACACGGATGGCGGCTTGGCATGGTGGATAGCCGTGGGTGCTACTCTCGCCGGGACTGCTATCCTCGCATGGATTTACGGTTATTTCTAGCCAACTACTTGAGAGGGTAGCAATACCCTCTCTTTTCTTCCTTGATACTTTCGGACAAACGAACAAACAAGGTATCATGGTATCCATTTAAGTAAATGCATACAAGTATAGTTTCAATGTCAATTTATTAATTATTAAATTATTATTTAGTATGAAAACGTTAGATTTAAATGCCTACGGCGTTCATGAGATGAATGCGGTAGAAATGCAAAACACGGATGGAGGTTTGTGTTTTTTTGCAGCTGTTTTGACTGTAGTTGCCATTAGTTATCTTATTCCACCAGTTTGGCGATGACAATTATTTTCCGAAAAAGAGGGTAGTAAATACCCTCTTTTTTGATATACTCAGGCTATCTCCCCCCCATTTTAAAAACACTAAAAAACCTGCATAAAATATGAAAATAAAAAAGATATTTCTCCTTTCCGCGCTTTGCCTCTGCCTTTGCAAAGTTGGTTTTTCGGAAAATCCCGACACGGCGGGCTATGCATACCGATACGAACTGTGGGGCAGCGGATTTAAGCAGCAAAAAATATCCTTTCTTTCTCCCTTATTTTACGAAGGCATTTCATTTGTCGGTTCGTCCGGAAAAACATCTTTCCGCAACGGAAAGTTAACATCATCCGGCGCAGAATTTTATGCAGATGTCTTTCTAAAACCCCACAGCGGCAATAGCATAATTCCATACAACTACATGCTAGTAGCAATGGGGGCAGACTATGCGTATAACAAGTACTACTTGTTGCCCAATAAGGTCAACGCTAAAATTTCCCCCACCTTTTTTGTGGGGTTGGGTTATTGGCTTGATTTTCTAATGACTATGAAGTATAATAATACCAACAATCCTCTTTATTTCCATTTTAACAATATGGCGTGCCTTACCTTTGCAGCAACTGGTAAAATAAAATCGGTGCACATATTCAACGAGTTCTCCGTTCCCGTAGCCGGAGTTTACCTTGGCTCGGAGTACAGCAGCTCGCTGCCCTACTTTGTTAGGGAAGAAGAAGACGCTAACTTTTTTGACGCCTTCGATATACTGTTTATTAATAAGAATTTGCACCTGAAAAATACGCTCAACGCCGACTTCAAGCTAAAATTCAAGCGGCGCTACACCACAGT
>JAISLN010000174.1 GCA_031290835.1 Prevotellaceae bacterium | reverse complement strand
TTCAGGTCAAAATACATGATACGCGTGTCGTCGTTGAGGTCTTGTTCGGTGAGAATTTTGAAGCTGTTTTTTTGGTAAAACGGCAAGGCGTTTTGGTAGGCGTCAACCGTGAGAAAACGACAAGCTGCCTGTTGCTGCACGTTGATGTACATGTTTTTAACAGTTAGCAGCATGAGTCTCCCAATGCCCATACCCGCGTGTTTTTTTGTTACCGCCAGACGTCCGATTTTTACTGACGGATAACTTTTTCGGCGCTTATCGTTAGGAATGGCGCGGTTTACCTTGTTCCATCCCGACTTTTCGCTATCGTTCTTAATCAGGCTATCGTTTGAAAGAGAAAAATAGCCTACTATTTCATCATCGGTCTGATACATATACGTTACAGCAAGTAAGGACTTCGAATAATTTTTTGCATCGTTCAGCAAAAAATCATTCAAGTCCTTATCTTCACTTTCAAACGGTAGAATAGCCGTATCTTCCTCCAAGCGTACCAGCCTCATGCTTGCTGCTATGGGTGATGATTTCATGCTCATAGCATCGGGAAAGTGGCTATGCTTTTTGACCATTCATACGCTTTTCTCATTTCTTCGCGCTCTTCCTTTGAAATGGGGACAACGTTTTCCATTGCTTCGGTGAGCCGCCTTGCATCTTCGCCCCAAATAATGGGGGTGTCTTTGATTGGACGTGCCATAATTGTTTTGTTTTTTATAAGGTTTATACTTCGGGGACAAAAGTACAAAATAAAATTGAAAATACGCCGGTTTTTCCAACGCATCAACCTGATATTTGTAATTTACGGGATGATTTCTGTGCGCTCATAGCATCATAGCATCGGGAAGGTGGCTATGCTTTTTGCCCATTCATACGCTTTCCTCATTTCTTCGCGTTTCTCCTTTGAAATGGGAACAACGTTCTCCATTGCTTCGGTGAGCCGCCTTGCGTCTTCGCCCCAGATAATGGGGGTGTCTTTGATTGGACGTGCCATAATTGTTTTGTTTTTTATAAGGTTTGCATTTCGGGGACAAAAGTACAAAATAAAATTGAAAATACGCGAGATTTTTCAGCGTGTCAACCTGATATTTACCGGAAAAGCTATACCTTTGCGCGGTAAATCATCAATGCTTATGAATGGGAAGTTACGGGTAGCGAGCCGCGCCATGCGGGTGGCGGTTTTGGGGGCGGCGGTTTTGCTTTTGCAGGATGCGTTTGGGCAAGCGGTCGGGATAAGCGGAGTAACCGCGCTGTCGGCCGACAGGCAGGGCTGCTGCTACGTTGCTGTGGGGAGTAGCGTAGCCAAGTACGGCGCACAGCTGGAGTTGCTGGCGCGCTACACGTGCAGCTTTGGGAGGGTGGAGAGCATCGACGCCTCCGACCCGTTCAAGATTTCCCTCTTTTGCAAGGATTTTGTGCGCCTACAGCTGCTCGACAACAAGCTTTCGGCGCTCGGCAACCCTATATTTCTTCCCGATGCAGGCGTGCTGCGCCCTGCCGCCGTGTGCCGCTCCTCCGGAAACGGTATGTGGATAGCCGACGCCTACCGCAGGCAGCTCCTCCACCTTGATTTTACGCTCAACGCCCTGCGCGAAGTCGCCTCGCTCGACGCCTACACCGGCAGCGGCGAGCAACCCGTAACCGGCATGGTGGAGCGCGACGAAAACGTTTTTCTCTGCCTGGGGGGGAAGAGCATTGCCGTATTCGACAAGTTCGGGGCGCTGCTACACCTCTTCTCCGTGCCCAACGTTGCGTGGTTTGATGTGCAGGGCGGAAAGCTCTACTACCTTGCCGACGAAAAGCTGTATGCGCAAAATCCGCTGGCGTGGAGCGAGCCGCCCGCGCTCGTTGCCGCTGGCGTGGAGCGCTGCGCCGTTGCCGGCAGCGCTATTTACCTTTACGCCAACGGAGCGCTGACAAGGCGCACCGTTGCGCCGGCTCAAGCCGCGCCGCTACAGCCCTAAGCAGGTGCAGAACTCCTCAAACTCGTACCCACCCTTGCCGCTTACCTTTACGTTGCCGATGGAAGGATGCGCAATGTGCATGCCGCCCACCGGAATTTTGTTTTTTGCGGCGTACTCCAGCAGGTGCTGACGGGATTTGACGGCAGCCTTGGCGTCCACGTCGTAGGTTACCGCCACCTCCGGGCACGGCATTTGAATGCTCATGGCGTGGGCCAAGTCGCCCCAAATGAGCAGGCGGGAGCCTGCCGATTGGAGCAGGTAGGCTGTGTGCCCGGGCGTGTGCCCGTACGCCGCAACGCCCCAAAAGCCGGGGAGCAGCCCGGGTGCGCTCGTCCCCGTCGCTTCGCCGGGCGTAAACAGGCGAAGCTTGTCCCGGTAGGCGGCAATCACCCTGCGCGCCTGCCCAAATCCGCCTCTCCGATTTTCGGGCACGGCCTGCATTGCCTCATCGCTTGCCCAGTAGTCGTGCTCCGCCTGCGCTATGTAGAGCGTGGCGTTGGGAAAGGCAACCTTGCCGTTGAGCAGCAGCCCGCCAATGTGGTCGCCGTGCATGTGCGTGAGCAGGATTGCGTTGACCTGTTCGGCGCTCACCCCCAGCGATTGCAGGTTGGCGAACAACTTGCGCCCAAATCCGGCGTCCACCAGCACGGTTTGGTCGGGCGTGCGCACCAGAAAGGCGTTGACTGCGCTGGGGTACGTGCCTTCCGGGAGGTGCTTTTTCAGCATGTCCGGCGTGGCGCCAATCAGCACGTCGCTTTTGCCGCGCTGCTGCCCCTCCGGCAGGGTGCTTACCAAAAAATCACCCACCTCAAAGGTGATAACATCCTTTTCGCCCTCCTCCTGAGCGGCAATTTTTGCCGCAGGTATTGCCAGAGCAAGCATGGCTGATAAGAATAGAGCTTTCATGTGTTTGTCCAAGATTTGTACAACTTGACGGCAAATTTGAAAAAAATGTTGGATATATGCAAAAAATCTACCCTATTCGGGTGCATTTCAAATTGTCGCGAGCATGCATAATCCCTATGGGATTATCTCTCGGTAGAGAATAGCTATGCGTCATCGTAATCGGCATTCCGTAGGAATGCCTCTCGCGGTAGAAATATTCCCTGCATCAGGGATGCAAAAGGGGAGCTTTTTTGTCGTTCTACCGAGAGATGCATCCCTACGGGTAGGGTGTTCAAAAGGCGCGAAATTTTTCTTCCGAAAATTGAGCTGAAAAAGGAGGTGGCGAAAACCTCATTTTTACCTAATTTCTCAAACAAAACCACCTCAGTAGCAAAAGTATATGCTGCAAACAGTAACCTAATTACCTCATTGTTTGCTCGTAACATCGCTCAATAAAATTAATGAGGTTGGTTGCAGGTGGTGTATTTCATGGCTACTGAGGTCGTTTTGTTTGGGAAATTAAGTGAAAATGAGGTTGTTGAATCAGCTGATTTCGGCAAAAATCAGCAGAAAAAATTACGCAGGTCTGAACACCCTACCCTACGGGATGCAAAGAGAGGCAAGGTTTGTGCCGTTTCTACCGAGAGGCGCATCCCTACGGGATGCAAAGAGGGAAGACGGAATGTTTTCCATCAAAAATTCCTCAGTATTACCTCGCGCGACAATTTGAATTGAAAATCGGCGTAGCCAAATGCACCCAATCTGATGCAGCATCTGCGTATTCTTTTCAGGTTGTACATTTCACGTCTTCAGCTTTCACTTCTCCTCACCTCCCAGCGTTTCAGCGTGCGCTCTTCGGCGCTAAACTCAGCGCCAACCTTTACGAGCGCTTTGCCGCCGGCGGAGTAGGGTATGAGGTAGCCCTTGTCGTCTATCTGCTTCAGCGCCTCTTCGGCGGTGGCGTTGCCGGTGAGCTTAAACTCAAACAC
>JAISLN010000173.1 GCA_031290835.1 Prevotellaceae bacterium | reverse complement strand
AAAGATAAACATTTTACTTTACATATTACGCCAATATCTAATATTTCTCCAAAAAGCATCTCGTATTTCTTTGCCCTTTAACTACTTTTCTGTGAATTTTGAAAAGGCCTAAATATTTTTTATTTTTGCCGAAAATATATGGTAAACTTCCAAAAACACACGCTACGCAACGGGCTTACCGTCATTGCGCACTGCGACGACAGCACGCCTATGGTTGCCGTCAACATGCTGTACAAGGTGGGGTCGCGCAACGAACACCCCGACCGTACAGGTTTTGCACACCTGTTTGAGCACCTCATGTTTGGCGGATCAGCCAACGCGCTGCAGTACGACACGCACGTGCAGCTCGCCGGCGGCGAATGTAACGCCTTTACCACCGCCGACTTCACCAGCTACTACGTAACGCTGCCCGTACAGAATATCGAAACGGCGCTCTGGCTGGAGAGCGACAGGCTGCTAAACCCGCTGCTCAACGAGGAAACGCTGAAGATTCAGCAACAGGTCGTGGTAGAGGAATTTAACCAGCGCTACCTGAATCAGCCCTACGGCGACGTAAGCCTGCTGCTGCGCCCCTTGGCCTACAAGGTACACCCCTACCGGTGGAATCCTATCGGCAAGAGTATCGACCACATTGCCACCGCAGCGCTAAGCGACGTCAAGCTTTTTTTCGACAAATTTTACGTTCCCTCCAACGCCATACTCGCCATTGGCGGAAACATTTTGCCCGAACAGGCATTTTTGCTTGCGCAAAAATGGTTTGGCGACATTCGGCACGCGGCAACGCCGCCGGAAGGCATAGCGCCGGAGCCGCCTCAGGCAGCGCCGCGCTCGCTGACCGTGCAGCGCAGCGTTCCGGCAGCCGCCATCTACAAAGCCTACCACACGCCGCCCCGCCATCACCCCGACTACCACGCCTGCGACCTGATTTCCGAAATCCTTTCCGGCGGAAAGTCCGCGCGCATGTACCGCAGGCTTGTGCAGGACGCTCAGCTGTTTAGCAGCATCAACGCTCACACCAGCGACGATATCGACGCAGGATTACTCACGGTATCGGGGCGCCTGCTGCCGCAAACCGACATGCAGCGCGCCAACGCCGCCATAGAGGAGGAGGTGCAGCGCCTATGCTGCGAAAATATTTCGGAGTATGAGCTGGAGAAGGTGAAAAATAAAATGGAAAGCCTGCATGTATTTGCCGAATCAACCGTCATGCAAAAGGCGATTGCGCTTGCCTGCGCCGAAATGATGGGAAATGCCGACCTCATAAACACCGACATCGAAAGCTACCGCCGCGTAACCACAGACGATATTCGTCGCGTAGCCAACAGCATTTTCAGAAGCGAAAACTGCTCCACGCTATTCTACGGCAACAAGCAAGCCTAAGCGCCGCAGGTAAACCTTACATTCGCTTACTTTTCTTGCTTGTGCCTGCCAAACATGTTCAGGTGCGCCCTCGTGTCGGGGAAAATACCGCGCTTAGCGGTGCGCACATCTTCGATAACGTAAAACACGTTGGGGTCAAAATCGGTAATTATTTGCTCCACCTTGCCGATAGACTTCCGGCTTACCACCGAGTAGATGAGGTTTACCTGCCCCACCTTTCCCTTGCCGTTGATGAGCGTTGCGCCGTAGCCTTTTTCGTTGAGGTGCGCCACCAAATCATCGCCATTTTTCGGCGTAATGACGCGCACAAAGTAGATACCTATGGCTATCCGCTCTTCTATCATCATGCCAACAAAGTTGCCCATGGCAAAACCCGCAGCGTACGCCACATAGCAGTATATGTTGTTGGCGTGCTGCATAATTTGGCTAATCACCAAAATCCACACAAACACTTCGAAGAAGCCGAGCAAGGGCGCTACCCTTTTGTGCCCTTTGGAAACAAAGATAATACGCATCGTACCCAGCGTTACATCCAAAATGCGGGAACAAAATATGATGATGGGTAACGCTACATATACGAAAGCAAAAGACGGGGTCACTTTACTCTTTTTTCTTTCTTATTGTTTCACGATTTGCTCGGTATATACTTTATCACCGAAAGCAAAGCGCACAAAGTAGGTGCCGGGTATGGCAGGAGTATAGCTGTAGGTGTACTCTCCCGCCGTTTGAAATTCGTTGTTCACGATTTTGCGCAGGCATACGCTGGTAATAGAGTACACGGCAACGCTCACCTTGGCGTCGTAGGGCAGCTTGTAGGTAATGGAGGCTACATCTTGTATGGGGTTGGGATAAATGTCGTACTCAACTTCGGGCAAATCAACCTCTGCAACCTGCTCGCTGCCGGCATTGCTTACGCCTGCCTTCGGCGCAGACAGCGCAGCCACGTTCACGTACGACGACGAGGTAACGTTACTTGTCCCCTTGGCCTGGTCAATGTTGTGCTGAATAATTACAAAAACCGGATAGCGGAAATCTTGCGAATACCACAGATACTTTACTTCCGTATCGGTTACGGCGTTGCTGTAAAGTCGTTTTTGCACCTCTGTAGTTTTCACGCGCAATACGTTACTTAGCGTAACGCCGTTGGGCAGCTTCAGCGTGCCGTAGCTATCAACTTCCGATGAGTAGGCTCCCTCAACGGCGGTTTTACTGTTGCCTTGCGCAATGTATCCCAAGAACTCGCCGCTGTGTTGGTCAAGAAATCCGAAAGGATACCTCGTTTTGAGCACAGGCTGTTCATACACTATGCTATAGCTGTTTGCAGCGTAACCGTAGTAATCATTGCCGTACGGCGTAACGTCAAACTGAAAAAGGACGTTGCCGTCGTTGCGCACAGCAATGTGGCCGCCGCTGCTCTCAAGCGCCTCCGTTTGCAGATTGCCGACTATTTCGCATGCGCTAAAATCCCACGTTGCGTTGGCGCCGCTCGCCCCCGGCTCAACGGTGGTTACTTTGCGCGTTTGGTGTACATCACCTGCCTGCAAGCCATGCTTGGCGTAGGTAATAGTAGGTTGCGCCATGCCCGATACGGAGGCAAGCAACCCAAATGAAATCATGGTAATCTTTTTCGTATTCATAATAGTTTTTTTTTATTGTGGAATGCAAATGTACGACTTTGTAGTAAAAAAAGCAACTTTGTGGCGACTAATTTTATCCACATCAATGGTTAAATATAGATTTTCAGCGGCAGCTTGCCGTCCAACATTTGAGTAATATTCTCCACCAAGGCCGCCATTTCGTCCTCGCCCGGATAGATACCCACCGGCGCAATGAAGCTTGTCATCTGTTTGATGTACTCGGTAACCAAACGGTTGTGCGCAATTCCGCCGGTGATTAAAACCGCATCAACCTTGCCGTGCAGCACAGCCGCCGCCGCGCCTATTTCCTTGCCCACCTGATAGCACATGGCGTTTACCACCAGCCGCGCCTGCTCGTCGCCCTGCTCGGCAAGCGCCACCGCCTTTTGCGCTTCGTTGGTGCCCAAGTGCGCCACCAATCCTCCGCTGCCCACCAGCATTTTTGACAGCTCGGCCTTGGCGTACTTTCCGCTAAAGCACGCCTCAACGAGCTGCAAGGCGGGCGTTGTGCCCGAACGTTCGGGCGAAAATGCCCCGTCGCCGCCTATGGCGTTGTTCACATCCACTATCCGCCCCTGCCTGTGCGCACCAACCGAAATTCCACCCCCCAGATGCGCCACTATGAGGTTCAGCTCTTCGTACTTTTTTCCCTGCTCGCGCGCGTACGTCCGCGCAATGGCTTTTTGGTTGAGGGCATGAAAAATGGACTTTCGGGTAAATATGGGCAACCCCGTAACCCTTGCCACATCCTGCATTTCGTCCACCACCACCGGATCGGCAATGTAGGCTTTGGCGGCAGGCAGCGACCGGGCAATGTCGTCGGCAATGAGGGCGCCGAGGTTGCTCGCATGCTCGCCGTATTTTGCCGTTCTGAGGTCGGATTTCATGGCCTCGTTCACCTCGTAAACGCCGGATTCTATCGGCTTCACCACTCCTCCGCGACCTACCACCACGCTTACTTCGCTCACGCTAACGCCCGCCTTTTTGAGCTCGGACAAGATTACCTCCCTGCGAAAAGCGAACTGCTCCGCCACGCTTGCGAACGGCTTCAGCTCGTCGGAGCTGTGGCGCAGCGTAACCTGAAATATGTTTTTGTCCCGCTCAAAAACGGCAATTTTGGTTGACGTGGAGCCGGGGTTAATTGCTAATATTTTCATCGTAATAGCTTTAAGCTAATTGCCAAATGCCGCTTCGTTTGCAGTGGCGGCAACAGACAATTAATATAATATAACTTTCTTGCAATTTATTTGGTAAATCTACTTGCTGCTTTTTGCCATCAACGCCCCCAGCGCAATGGAGTAAAGCTTGGTAAGCGTTGTATCGCCGCGCGAGGTGAGCACGCAAGGCGCTTTTGCACCCACTACAATGCCCGCCAGCTCGGCTTTTGCCAGCTTGGTTGCGGTTTTAAAAAACACGTTGGCGGCTTCTATGCTTGGAAATACGAGGCAATCGGCGTCGCCGGCTACGGCGCTCTTGAGCTTTTTAATTTCAACCGCCTCCTTATCCAGCGCAACGTCTATCGCCAGAGGGCCATCAACAAGGGCGTTGCGGATTTGTCCGCGGTCGGCCATTTTTGCAATAATAGCCGCGTCAACGCAAGCTTGCATGGCGGGCAGCATTTGCTCCGTAGCCGCAATGACGGCAACTTTTGGCTTTTCAATGTCAAGCAAGTGCGCCACGCTAATGACGTTATTGGTCAGCGTAACCTTTTGCGCAAGGTCGGGCGCAGGGATAACCGCAATGTCGCTTAGGACAATAAGCTTGCTGTACGACGGCACTTCGAGCACGCACACGTGGCTCAGCGTTGCCTTGGGGGGGAGCAAGCCCGTTTCCTTATTGAGGATAGCGCGCATGTACTTGTCTGTGCTCACCAGCCCCTTCATGAGAACGTCGGCCTCTCCGCTGCGCACCATTTCTACCGCTTTGGCGGCAGCCTTCACTTCGTCGGCTTCCTGCACAATGCGGAATTTTCCGGCATCAATTTTTTCGCTGCCGCACACGGCTTTGATGGTAGCCTCGTCGCCCACCAAAATGCCGTCCACAAGCCCGCGGTCAACCGCCATGCTTACTGCGCCAATGGTGTGCGAATCGTTGGCGTAGGCTGCCACCAACCTTTTTTTACCCTTCAATTTTACTTTTTCTACCAGCTGCTCTAACTTTGTTACCATTTCTACTAATTTTTATGTGATTTATTTACGATAATAACTTCCGGTCAATCCTTAGCTCCGCCCCATTCCGCTCACAATGCTCATGGTATCCATGGCAATAACCAGCTCTTCGTTGGTCGTAATCGCCATGATTTTTACCTTTGACGCCGGCTTTGAGATGAGCATGTCTTTGCCCCTCAAGCCGCTGTTTGCTTCGCTGTCAAACTCCACCCCGAGGTACTCGAGGTTGTTGCACACGCTTGCGCGTACCAGGTCGTCGTTTTCGCCCACCCCTCCGGTAAAGACGATAAGATCTACCTTCCCCATCACAGCCACGTGTGCGCCGATAAACTTGCGCACCCTGTACACAAACATGTCGTGCGCCAGCTGCGCCATTTCATTGCCTTCGTGCGCCGCCCGCTCCAGATCGCGCATATCGCTCGACAGGCCGGATACGCCGTACATGCCGCCTTGCTTGTTTACAAGGTTGTTCAATCCGTTAATGTTCAAATTTTCCTTGTCGGCAATGTAAAACAGCGCTCCCGGGTCAATCGCGCCGCTGCGCGTGCCCATTACCAGCCCGTCAACCGGCGTAAAGCCCATTGAAGTGTCGTAAGATTTTCCTTGCTTTATGGAGGTTATAGAGGCTCCGTTGCCCAAATGGCAGGTTACGATATTCACCGCGCTGAAGTCCAAGCCCAGAATTTTACACGCCTTTTGCGCCACATACTTGTGGCTTGTGCCATGAAATCCATACCGGCGAATTTTGTACTTTTCGTAGTATCGGTACGGAATTGCGTAGAGGTACACGTGCCGCTGCATGGTTTGATGAAAAGATGTATCGAACACCGCCACCTGCGGCACTTTGGGCAGCAGCGCCTCCATGGCAAGTATGCCTTGCAGGTTGGCGGGGTTGTGCAGCGGCGCCAGCTCAATGCACTTTTCTATGGCTGCCTTTACCTCGCCGTTCACCAGAGCGCTCTCCATGAAGAACTCGCCGCCGTGCACCACGCGATGCCCCACAGCATTCACCTCGTCAAGGTTGGCTATAACGCCGTGCACAGGGTGCACCAAGGCCTCCAGAATAAGGTTAATACCCTTTGTGTGGTCGGGAATATTCTGCACAGCCGAATAGGATTCTCCGCCGCTTGGCTTATGGCGGATAGTACCTTCAGCAAGCCCTATACGCTCTACAATACCCTTTGCCAGCAGCATGCTGCCGCCGGAGCTTTCCATCCGCATTATTTGGTATTTTATGGAAGAACTCCCACAGTTTAAAACAAGTATAATCATTTTATTCACAGTTATTTAAATGTATAA
>JAISLN010000172.1 GCA_031290835.1 Prevotellaceae bacterium | reverse complement strand
TCATCAGCGACTTTGAGTTCGACTTGCTGATGCAGGAGCTGCAAGGGTTGGAAAAAAAATTCCCGGAGCTGGTCAACGCCGCTTCGCCTACGCAGCGCGTGGGCAGCGACCTTAGCGAGGGATTTGTGCAGGTGGCGCACCGCTACCCCATGCTTTCGCTGGGCAACACCTACTCGGAGAGCGAGCTGCGCGAGTTCGACGCACGCATAGCCAAAGCCTTTGACGAGGCATACGAGTACGTGTGCGAGCTCAAGTTCGACGGCGCAGGCATTAGCCTGACCTACGCCAACGGCGTGCTGCAGCGCGCCGTAACCCGCGGCGACGGCGTGCAGGGCGACGACGTTATTGCCAACGTGCGCACCGTGCGCAGCATACCGCTACAGCTGCAGGGTAGCAATTTTCCCAAGGAGCTTGAGGTGCGCGGCGAAATTTTGCTGCCCCACAGCTCATTTGAAAAGATGAACCGCGAGCGCGAAAGCCTGGGCGAGGCGCCCTTTGCCAACCCGCGCAACGCCGCGTCGGGAACGCTCAAGATGCTCGACAGCAAGGAAGTCGCAAGGCGGGGGTTGGACAACTTTATCTACTACATGCCGGGTAACGATTTGCCCTTTGCCTCCCACTACGAAAGCTTGCAGGCTGCCCGCGAGTGGGGCTTTAAGGTATCGGAGCATACGCAAAAGTGCGGCGACATCAGCGCGGTAATCAGCTACATCCGCCACTGGGACACGGCGCGGAAAAATTTACCCTACGATACCGACGGCGTGGTGGTCAAAGTCAACAGCTTTGCGCAGCAGCGGGCGCTGGGCTTTACCGCCAAAACGCCGCGCTGGGCTATTGCCTACAAGTTCAAAGCCGAGCAGGCGCTCACCAAGCTCCTTTCGGTAGATTATCAGGTGGGGCGCACGGGCGCCATCACGCCCGTGGCCAACCTTGAGCCGGTAAAGCTGGCGGGTACGGTGGTCAAGCGAGCTTCGCTGCACAACGCCGACCAAATCGCCCTGCTCGACATCCGCGTTGGCGACATGGTTTACGTTGAAAAGGGCGGAGAAATTATCCCCAAAATTGTGGGCGTTGACGCCTCCAAGCGCGACGCCAACTTGCAGCCCCTGCGCTACATCAGCGTATGCCCCGAGTGCGGTACGCCGCTGGTGAGGCTGGAGGGCGAGGCAAAGCACTTTTGCCCGAACGAAAACGGCTGCCCGCCGCAGATAGTGGGGCGCGTTATCCACTTTGTAAGCCGCAAAGCCATGAACATTGAGGGATTGGGGGACGAAACGGTGGAGCTCCTCTACAAAAACGGGCTGATAGCCAACGTTGGCGACCTGTACAGCCTGCGAAAATCGCAAATGGCGAGGCTGGAGCGCATGGGCGACAAGTCCGCCGAAAACATCCTGCAAGGCTTGGAAAACTCCAAAAAAGTGCCCTTTGCGCGGGTGCTTTTTGCCCTGGGTATTCGCTACGTTGGCGAAACCACCGCAAAAAAATTAGCCGAAGCCTTTGGCTCGCTCGACGCTTTGCAGAGCGCCACGCCGGAGCAGCTACTTGAGGTGGACGAAGTGGGCGAGCAAATAGCTAAAAGTGCATTAGCTTTTTTCGGAGAAGAAAAAAATCAGCTACTTTTGAATAAGCTTAGGGAAGTGGGGCTGCGCTTTACTACCGACGCGCAGGAGCGTATTTCCGACGAGCTGGAGGGGTTAACGTTCGTCATCACCGGTACGCTGAGCCGACCGCGCGAAGAGTGGAAGCAGCTCATAGAGCAGCACGGCGGAAAGGTGGCAAGCGCCATATCGGGCAGCACATCCTACCTGTTGGCGGGCGAAAAAGTCGGCAGCAAGCTGCAAAAAGCCGAAAAGCTGCGGGTAAAGGCAATTAATGAAGCACAATTTTTGGAACTTATTAGCAAAACAAACAATGTCTGAAGGAATGCGCAACTGGTTTCGCAAGTATGCGATTGTGAGCCGAAAAAAGCGCCTTGTTCGCGTCAAGCGGTTTCACTCTTTTGATACTGCCAAAACCGTAGGCATAGTCTTTAAGGTAGAAGACGGCATGGTGCCGCCGGAGGTATTCGCAATGCGCAGCTTTCTCCTGAAAAAGAAGGTGAAGTGCGCCGCCATCGGCTACTGCGACAGCAAAACGCTACCCGAAGAGCTGGCTCACGTGGCTTCGCTCGACCTATTCACTAAGCAGGAGCTCAACTGGTACGGGCGCCCCGTTGCGGAAAACGTAAACAAGTTTTTGCAGGGCTCCTACGACATTGTCATTGATTTTTGCCGCGACGGGGAGCGCTATCCCTACCCGCTAAAGTACATCGTTTCTACGGTGCAGGCCTCCATGATTATCGGCGGCGTGCTCTACCCGCGCTGCCCCTACGATTTGGTGGTAGATGCGCAGCAAGTGTGCGACACGAGCGGCTACGTGGAGCAGGTAAAGCATTATATTTCGATTATTAACAATCCGCAGGCGGCAAGAGCAGGGGAAGAAAAAGAGGAAGGAGCCGCCAACGGCTAAAAACATACGGAGAATTACAACTATGACAAGCAAGATAGCAGGCACGGGAGTAGCGCTGGTAACGCCGTTTGACGCCAAAGGGCAGCACGTGGACTACGCCGCGCTTACCAAGCTGGTGAATTTTGTATCGGACAACGGCGTGAATTTTTTGGTCGCCCTCGGCACTACCGCCGAAACGCCAACGCTCTCCGACGCTGAAAAGCAGGAAGTAGTGGCGTGCATCCGGCAGAGCAACGCAAGGGGACTGCCTATTGTGCTTGGCCTGGGCGGCAACAATACGGCCGAAGTATTGGAAAAAATTCGCCGAACGGATTTTGGCGGCGTGGACGCTCTACTTTCGGTTACGCCGTACTACAACAAGCCCTCGCAGCAGGGGCTGTACGAGCACTACAAGGCCATAGCGGAAGCCTCGCCGGCGCCGGTAATCCTGTACAACGTGCCGGGGCGCACGGGCGTAAACCTCTCCGCCGCAACAACGCTGCGGCTGGCAAGCGAGGTCAAAAATATTCTGGCAATCAAGGAGGCGTCGGGCAACCTGTCGCAGATAACCTACATTTTGCGCGACAAACCCCACAGCTTCATTGTGCTGTCGGGCGACGACGCGCTTACCTTTCCGCTCATGGCTACGGGGGCGCATGGCGTCATTTCGGTGGCGGCAAACGCTTTCCCCAAGCAAATCTCCGGCATGGTGAGGCTGCTAAATGAGCAAAAATACGCCGACGCCGCAAAAATTCACTTGGACATGACGCCGCTAATAGACGCGCTCTTTGCCGAGGGCAACCCGGTGGGCGTAAAGGCGGCGCTTGCCGTGCTGGGCATCATCGACAACACGCTACGCCTGCCGCTAACGCCGGCAAGCAAAGAGCTTGTGGCTAAAATAGAAACGTTGATTAAAAACAGTAAGCATTAGAGGTGAGTAAAAAAAAGAATTTCGGAAAAGATTTCTTAGATAGCGACGAAGAATCGTTGATTGGCCGCTACGAAGAAATGCTGGCGCAGGGGCGCTCCGGCTACTTCGACGTGTCCGAATGCGAGGACATTATTGACTACTACGGCGAACGATACGAGGTGAAAAAAGCTATGCAGGCCGTAACGCTGGCGGAAAAGCTGCACCCGCTCTCGCCCTCCATACAGCTCCTCAAAGCCTCGCTCTTAGCCTTTGGCAACAAGCCCCGCAAAGCGCTCAACATTATGGAGCACCTCAAGCAACCGGAGCTCGCGCATGAGCTCGACATGTTCCGGCTGAAAATTTCAAAAGCTTTTGCGCTGATTTCAATCGGAAAAGTTGAAGAGGCGCTCGCGCTACAGCAAGATTTGCTGGACAACGAAGCCATTGATAGCGCTGACGTAGAGCAGGTGATTACCGTAATTACCAACGGATTGATGGGGCAAGAAAAGTACGAGGAGGCAGTACGAAACCTGCAAAACTTTGAGCACAAAATACAGCTCTCGTCAGACCTGCTGGGCTACATGGCCTACGCCTTTGCCGAGCTCGAGGACATGGACAAGGCGGTAGAATACTACAAAAAAGCTGTAGAGCAAAATCCGTTCGACCCCGCGCTGTGGTGCTACATGGCCGACGTGCTGGACGACGCCGATGAGGCAATGTCAGCCTACGACTACGCCCTGCTGCTGGACGAAAAAATGGTGCAGGCGTACTGCGGCAAGGCAGAGTTGCTGAACGAAATGGACAGAGCGGATGAAGCCGAAAACCTGCTGCTCAAAGGCGCGGAGTTCTGCCTATACAACGAGGACATATACGAAATGCTGGTGGAGCACTACGAGAACAAGCAAGACTACGACAGCGCCATGGCCTACTGCCAAAAAATGATAGCGGAAGACCCCAACTCCTCTGATGCGTGGCTCGCCAAGGCACGTATATCCGCCCACACGGAAAAGTACGAAGAAGCCCTCGAAGCGTGCGACGCCGCCATGTTCCTCGATGAAGAGCTAACCGTCAGCGCGTATGAAATAAAAGCCTCCATCTACATGGAGCTGGATTTGCCCGAAAAAGAGCTGGAAATGCGCATGGCCATGCTGAAGCACAGCGGCTGCGACGTTGCATTGGCGCACGAAATGGGCTTTATTTACGAAACAAGGGACGAATATGAGGCAGCATGCCGAATTTACGCCGCCGCCATTACCGCCAACCCCAAGGAGGCGACGCTGTACGCCAGAATGTCCTTTGCGCTGGACTGCGCAGATGAGCCGGAGCTGGCATATCGCTACGCACAACGCGCGGTAGCGATAGACGACCAAAACTCTTTTGCGTGGTCGCTTATGGCGTCGCTGGAGTGGAGGATGGACAGGCAAAAGGACATGCTGCGCTCGCTCAAAAACGCGCTGACGTGCAAGGAATGCAGCATAGGCGCTTTTGTGGTGCTCTACGAGGTGGCTGTAGGAGGAAAAACACCCGGTGCGCTAAGCTTGCTTGAGTACGCCGAAAACATCTGCATAGATAGCCCCGTTGCCCTTTGCTACCTGGCTGCGCTGTTTTTTTCGCTAAACGACATGCAAAAATGCCTCAACAAGCTGAATCGGGCGCTAAGTATGGATGCGGACGGTAGCCTCCGGCTCTTTTTGGAGCTTTGCCCCAACGCAGCGAAAACACCCGAAATAAAACAGCTGCGCAGCGCCTACCGACGCGCAAACAAAAAGCCGTAGGCAGGCGAGCGCTCTGAAAAAAACATCTTGCAAAACTTAAACCCTGAATAAAAATGCTGGAACACTTCGACTCAATTCAGTCCGTTCTGGACTACTTCAACGCCATAGATGCAGCGCACATCTACCTGCTGGTGTTTGCGCTCATGGTAGTAGAAAGCTCATTCATCCCGTTTCCGTCGGAAGTCATCATTCCGCCCGCCGCTATGGTTGCCGCAACGCCCGGCTCCAGCTTGAGCGTTGCTGCAATCGTTTTGTTCGGCACGCTGGGCGCTATGGTAGGGGCGTACATCAACTACTACCTAGGCTGGTTTTTGGGGCGACCCGTCATTCACAAGCTGGCCGACACGCGCTTTGCCCACGCCTGCCTGATAGACCGCGCCAAAATAGAAAAAGCCGAAGCCTACTTTGTAAACCACGGCAA
>JAISLN010000171.1 GCA_031290835.1 Prevotellaceae bacterium | reverse complement strand
ACAAAAACGGCGGGCAGCATCAGCGCCACATCAAGCAAAGCAGTCATCAACACTCCTTTGCGGAAATCTTTTGCGCCTTTGGTTGTCAGCGCAAATCTTTTCTTAATTATTTCAAGCATCTTCATCGCTACTGTGTTTTATAGAAAACACAAAAGTACGGCTTGTTGAGGTAGCTGTCAATCACTATTTATGGGAATCTTTTGGCTCTTTGTTAACTCTCCCGGTAGCTTTGCGGCGAGATATCGGTTATCTTTTGCTAAAATTTCCGTTTGCTTACGCGGATTTCCTGAATTTCGCTCAATACGTTGGTGCCCATTTGCGAAATTCGATAACCAACTGCAAATTGGCACGATAGCTAACCGCAATAATCGCCTTCAAGTTGTAAAAATTTACATTGCAATTTTTCTCGTCTTCGGCACTTTGTCGGAAATTCCGACAAGTAGAATTTTCGATATTCATCATTTAGTAAAGTCTTGCTGAGATAACCGAGAATCTCTATTTGGGGAGTTTTTTGAGGGAGGGATGTTGCGAATGGTTGGACAATTAGAAAATTTGGGATTGACTAAAAAATAATCGTTACCTTTGCGGTTGTAAAGGCGTACCTCTAATTTGAGAAATAAGCCGATTATTAATGTGCATTTGTTGAAGTCGAGCTTAACGGAAGTGGATGATATAAGGGAGTTTAATTATAGATTTTTTTAAATATGAAAACTTTTATTTCGAATAATTGGGTAAGTGTTATTACTTCAATGTTGGCTATTATAGGAGGTATTGGAACGATTTATCAATATTTTGACAAAAAAACAGAGGAAAGACGATGGAAAGAGTTTGAGGTGTATCACTCTTTGATTGAAAAATTATCAAATATGTCAAATACTACTGGAATGGATTCTCAAATAGCAATTGTGAATGAATTAAGGTATTTTAAACGATATGATCAACTATCATTGCGAATATTAAATGGATTAAAAAAAAGTTGGGCGGCTAATACTAAAGTTGGGCGGCTATTAGATGAAATAGATTCTGTTATAGGCGATATAGAAAAACGAAAAACACGTCCTCGACTTCGGTAAAAAGAAAAAGTACTTAACTACACTTGGCAAACCTATCAACTCTCGCGACCACACAAAGTAGGCGCGGTCATGGCATTAATCCGCGAGTGTCAACCCAAAACAATAGACGATTGGCAGCAATGGTATTTTGAAAACGCTTATACGGAAGCAAAAACCAAAATCACACGGGACAGCTTGCAGGAACTCGGCGAACGGCTATACGAAAAAATCACGGAAGTAGTTATTCCCGAATGGGAAGCCACATTTAAACAGCTTACTTTGCAGGATTGCATCGGCAACCCGTTTCTCATACCCCCAGCGCCTCTTTCAGCTGCTTAACCCAGCGGTCAATCCGCTCATCCGTGAGGTTGCTTTCGTTGTCTTCGTCGAGGGGCAGCCCAACGAAGCGCCCGTCAACAACCGCCTCGGAGCTGTCGAACGTATAGCCGTCCGTTGCCGTAAACCCAACAACGGTGGCTTTATCCTTCACCGCGTTGTAGAGGACGCCCATCGCGCTGCAGAACGTATCGGGGTAGGAAGACGAATCGCCGCAGCCAAACAGGGCGACTTTCTTGCCCGACAAATCCGCCGCGGCCAGCGCCTTGACGAAGCCTTCCCAATCATCCTGCAAATCGCCCAGCCCCCACGTAGAGCTGCCGAGCAGCAGCACATCGTAGGGCGCCAAGTCATCCGCCTTGGCCTTGCCAACGTCGTAGGCGTCGCTGTCGGCGCCCAATTTTTTTGCAATGCTTCCGGCTACACGCTGCGTGCTTCCGCCGGATGAGCCGTAGAAAATTCCAATTTTACTCATTTTTTTTGATAAATTGTTAGATTAATTAACGGCAACAAAGGTAGGGGTAATAATCCGTGCCGTCAATCCTCATTTGTAGGGATTTTTGAGGAGAAAATGGCTAAAAACAAGCGCGTAAGCTAATGATTTGCGGCTTTCTCAAAATTCGTGTATGGAGCGTTTTTTTCAAACAGCGTGCTCCGCATTTGCCGGACAAAGTTTTTTTCTACGCTATCGCTGCATTTGTTAGTTGAAATTGCAGTATATTTGCAAACGAAAATTGAGCTGACCATACTTTCAATGACCATAAAGCAACAAGACATACTTCATTTTTTCGCTGTGGCAGCGGGCGCTGCGGCGCTTTTTTTGCTGGCAGACGTTTTTCGCCTGCGCCTCGACCTCACGGCCGACAAGCGCTACACGCTCTCCGAAGCGACCAAAGACGCGCTGCGCCGGCAACCGGCCGCCATCTACATCAAGGCTTACTTGGAGGGCGAAATGCCCGTTGGGATGCGCCCGCTGCAACGCGCCGTGAAGGATATGCTCGACGATATGCAGGCGTACTCCGACGGCCGCCTGCAGTACGAATTTGTCAACCCTGCGGCGGGCAGGCAAAAGGAGGCGTTCTACCGGGAGCTGCTCCGCAAGGGCTTGCTGCCCCACACGGTGCAGGAAAAAAACGCGGAGGGCGGCGTTACGCAGATAGACCTCTTCCCCGGCGCCGTTGTGAGCCTCAACGGCCGGCAGCGCGGGGTGAACTTCTTGCAGGTCAACCGGAATATCTCCACCGAAGAGAACGTCAACAACGCCATCCAAAACCTTGAGTACACGTTCATCAGCGCCATTGAGGAGCTGGGGCGGGAGGAGCTCGAAAAAATTGCCTTCATCGACGGGCACGGCGAGCTGAGCGCCGCGCAGGTGGCGGATATGGTGCAGGATTTGTCGGCCTACTACAAGGTGAGCCGCATTACGCTGAGCGGCGACGTGAACGCGCTCAACGGCTACGCGCTGGCGGTGGTAGCCAAGCCCTCCAAGGCGTGGGGCGAGGCCGACAAGCTGGCGCTCGATCAGCACATCATGCGCGGCGGAAAGGTGGCGTGGTTTATTGACCCGGTAACGGTGCACGAGGATAGCTTGGCCAACGGGCATAAGACGTTTGGCATCATCAACGACCATAACCTGAACGACATGCTGTTTCGCTACGGCGTGCGCGTCAACGCCAACGTGGTGCAGGATTTGCAGTGCGCCCTGATTCCGGTAAACGTTGCCCCGGCCGGCATGCCGCCCAAATTTTCGCCGCTGCCGTGGACGTACTACCCCCTGCTGTTTCCCTCGCCGGACAACCCCATTTCGCGCAACCTGAACGTGGTAAAAACCGAGTTCCCCGGCACCATCGACACCCTGCCGGGCGCGGACGTGAGCAAGCAAGTGTTGCTGTCCACGTCGCCGCGCTCGTTTGTCAAGGGTGCGCCGTTTTACGTGGGGCTGGAGCAGGTGCTCGACAACATCAATACGCGCCTCTACAGCAACGGCGCCATTCCTGTGGCGGTGCTGCTGCAGGGCGAGTTTTCGTCCATCTTTCAGCACCGGATTTTGTCGTCGTACAACAACGGTCGCCCCTTCAGCTTTGCCGCCAAAAGCGCGCGCACGGCGCAAATAGTGGTAGCCGACGGCGACGTTATCCGCAACGACGTGACGGCAAGCGGCGGCGCCCTGCCGCTGGGCTACGACCGCTACACGCGGCAGGTGCTCTACGGCAACAAGGAGTTTGTGAAAAACGCAGTAGCCTACCTCCTCGACGACGGCGGGCTGATTGCGCTGCGCGGCAAGGTGGTTACCATGCGCCTGCTCGACCGCGCCCGCGTGGTGCGGGAGCGCAGCGCGTGGATAGCCGTCAACACGGTAGCGCCCCTTGCGCTGCTGGCGCTTGGCGGGCTGGTATTTGTGGCCTACCGAAAGAGAAAGTACGGGAAGAAGGACACATTTTTAATTAAGCATGAGGAATGAAAAATGAAGAATATATGCAGCTTACGGCAGCAAATCCGCAAAAGTTGCAGAAAATAGAAAGTTTTGCGGATTTCGTAATTTCGTTAAGGTAGAAAATTTACATAATTACATAATTTACAGGATTTACATGTTTTTATTCCATACCTCTAAACTCTTAAAGGTAGAAAATTTACATAATTACATAATTTACAGGATTTACATGTTTTTATTCTATATATTCTATACTTCTAAAGGTAGAAAGTTTACATAATTACATAATTTACAGGATTTACATGTTTTTATTCTATATATTCTAAACTCCTATATTCTATACTTCTATATTCTAAACTCCTAAATACTTACAATCGCGTGGACGACGGAAAAATGCTGCCGCTGGTGGAGGATTTTTACACCATACAGGGCGAGGGATTTCATGTGGGAAAGCCCGCCTACTTTATTCGCGTGGGCGGGTGCGACGTGGGCTGCCGCTGGTGCGACGCCAAAATGACGTGGAGCGCCAAGAACTTCCCGCTCGTTGCGGTTGACGAAATTGCCGCGCGGGCGGCGGCGTTTCCGGCGCAGGCGGTGGTGGTAACCGGCGGCGAGCCGCTCAGCTACAACCTCAACGCGCTCTGTAGCCTCCTAAAGGCAAAAGGGCTGCAAACGTTTCTGGAAACCTCCGGCTCGCAGCCGCTTTCGGGCGAGTGGGATTGGATTTGCCTTTCGCCAAAGCCCAAGCACCCTCCCTTGCCCCCAATTTTTGCCGAGGCAAACGAGCTGAAAATAGTTGTGGAGGGCGAACAGGACTTGCGGTGGGCAGAGGAAAACGCCGCAAAGGTGGCCGCCTCGTGCCTGCTCTTTTTGCAGCCCGAGTGGAGCCGACATCGGCAGGTTGTGGCAACCATTGTGGAGTACGCCAAGCTGCACCCGCGCTGGAATATCTCCATTCAGGCGCACAAGTTTATGAATGTGCCCTAAAAAAAAGGCGCGGGGGTTGATTTTGCAAAAAAACATCGTACTTATCCCTACTTATAGCGATTGATTTTGCAAAAAAACATCGTACCTTTGCGCCAGCTTGCCAAGCCGCCAAACGGCTCACAAAGCGTAGCGCGGTTAGCAAGCCTGTACCAACGCTCAAAACTATAGCTATACGTCAAAATGGCTCATCAACACTCTCACGATCACTCTCACGACGACGGACATGAACATCACGGGCATGGACGCCATCACCACAGCATCAACATGACGCGCACAAGCCGCGCGTTTGTTATCGGCATTGCGCTCAACGTTGTCTTTGTGGTGGTGGAGGCCGCTACGGGCTTCGCTATGGGGTCGCTGGCGCTGCTCACCGACGCCGGGCACAACCTCGCCGACGTGGCAAGCCTCATCATTGCGCTGCTGGCGCTGAAGCTGGCTTCCGCCAAGCCAAAAGCGCAGTACACCTACGGCTACAAAAAGGCAACCATTCTGGCGGCGCTCGTCAACGCGGTGATATTGCTGGCGGCCGTGGGCGGCATCGCCTACGAGGCGGTGGAGCGCGTGCTTACCCCCGTGCCCGTTGAGGGCGGCGTGGTGGCTGCCGTAGCCGGCGTGGGAATTGTGATTAACGCCGTTACGGCGCTGCTGTTCTTCCGCGACAAGGACAAGGACCTGAACGTAAAAGGCGCCTACCTGCACCTTGTGGCCGACGCGCTGGTGTCGGTGGGGGTAATGGTGGCGGGCATTGCGATAGCGTTTACCGCGTGGTACTGGCTCGATAGCGTGATAAGCATTGCGGTGGCCGTCATCATCTTCGTGGGGACGTGGTCGCTGCTCAAGGATACCGTGCGCCTGAGCCTCGACGGCGTTCCGCAAAATATTAGCGTGGGCGAGGTGAAGGAAAAGATACTGAGCGTGCGGGGAATTATGGGCATTCACCACCTCCACGTTTGGGGGTTAAGCACCACGCAGGCGGCGCTCACCTGCCACGTGGTGCTCCACAGCGAGGCTTCGCTTGCGGAGGTTTCGCGCATCAAGGCCGACATTCGCGCCGCTGTGAAGCAGCTGGGCATACAGCACTCCACGGTTGAGGTGGAATCGAGCTTGGAGGAGTGCGCAGAAAAGGCGGCCGACAGCTGCAACGGGCAGTAGGCCTGCCGCGGAAATTCATAGCAGCATGTTGCACCCCCGCGCTACGGCATGGTCAATGCGCCCCAGCACCTCAAAAGACCCGTCGGCGTTCATCCTCCCCAAATCCTGCGTTTCGATAAACGAGCACGAATGCTGGTTGGCCAAATCAGCAACGTTGACGCCGCCCACCGCGCCGACAGCCGCTGGGGCAAAGGGGTTGCGGAGGTCGCGCAGCGCTACGCGCATCCACGGGGGCGTGAGGAAGCGTCCGCCGCCGCGCGAGTAGGCCTGCGACAGCAGCTCCGTCATGCCGTACTCCGAGTGCACCGCCGCTACGCCAAAGCTGCCGCGCAGGATGCGGTGCAGCTCTTCGCGCGGCAGCTCCTGCCGCCGCCCCTTCATGCCGCCCGTTTCCATCACAATGAGGTCGGGCAGCCGAAATTGGTATTGCTCCGCCAAGTCCAGCAAAGCAAAGCTCACCCCAATGAGCATGGTCGGCTGCCGCAGCCGGCGCAGGCGCTCAAGCCGCGCCGCCAGCTCGCCGTAGCTGCGCAGAAAAAATCCGCCCAGCGGGTGGGCGCTTTGCCGCGCCAGCCGCTCCACCATGTACACCAGCGACGATCCCGGTCGCTCGGCGTAGCCCGGCAGCAGCGCAAGGATGCAGTACTTTTGCGGAGCGCCGTAAAAATGCTCAAATCCCCGCAAAAAAGACGCCTCGTACAGCTGCGCATCGGCCACGTAGTGGCGGCTTGCCTCCGCGCCGGTGGTGCCGCTGCTCGTGAAGACGAGCTGCGCCGCTGCGCTGCCGCAGGCAACGCGCTCCGTTTTGAAAAATTCGATGGGCAAAAAGGGGATTTGCGCCGCGCTGCGCACGTCGTCCGCCCGCACGCCTATGTACGAAAGGTAGCGGCCGTACGGCTCGCACGCCCGCGCCTGCCGGTAGAAGGCGGCGAGGCACGCCTGCTCAAATTCGGCGCTGGTGGCGATGGAAAAAATGGGGTTCATACGTCGCGCTGCTAAGCGTTGGGCTCGGCCGCTATCTCCCCGCTGATGCGGCAGAGCTGCTCCACGTACTCGCGCGTGTTGTAGAGCCTCGGCACCTTGTTTTGGCCGCCGAGCTTTCCGCGGCAGCTCATCCAGCGGTAAAACGTGCCGCTGCTCAGGCTGCGCACGGTGGGCGGGTTGAGCGTAGAGCTGTTTTGCCGCTTGGCCTCGTAGTCGGAGTTGGCGGCGCAGAGCGCTTGGTCGAGGAGCGTGGTGAACACGGCAAGGTCGGCGGGCGGATGCTCAAACTCCACGAGCCACTCGTGCCCGCCCTTTTCGTCGCCGTGCATGAACACCGGCGCCACCGTGTACTCCCGGATGGCGGCGTTGGTGGCGAGGCAGGCGATGCGCAGCGCATGCTCGGCGTTATCCACCACCAGCTCCTCCCCAAACACGTTGATGTAGTGCCTCGTTCGGCCGGTAATTTTTATCTTGTGCGGGAATAGCGACGTAAACTCCACCGTGTCGCCAATCACGTAGCGCCACAGCCCGCCGCCGGTGGTGATGACCATGGCGTAGCTCACGCCCGTCTGCACGTCGGCCACAGTGCGCGGCGCGGGGTTGGGCGTATCGAACGTGGACATGGGGATGAACTCGTAGAAGATGCCGTAGTCGAGCATGAGCAGCATGCTGCTGTCGTCCAGGTCGTCCTGAATGCCAAAGAAGCCCTCGGAGGCGTTGTAGGTCTCGAGGTAGCGCATGCCGGGTGAGGGGATGATGGCGCGAAACTGCTCGCGGTACGGCGCGAAGCTCACCCCCCCGTGGACGAACAGCTCGAGCTGCGGCCACAGCTCCAGCAGGTGGCGCTTGCCCGAGTAGCGCAGCAGGTAGCGCATCAGCACCAGGTTCCACGAGGGCACCCCGACGAACTGCACCACGTTTTCGGAGAGCGTTTCCTCCGCTATCCGCCGCACCTTCTCCTCAAAATCGGCAATGAGCGCCACCTCCCGGCTTGGCGTTCGCAGCAGCTCCGCGAGCAGGGGCGTGTTGTCGATGAGGATTGCCGAGAGGTCGCCGCAGCAGGTGTTGGCGCCAACGCTCGCCACGTGGTGGCTTCCGCCGAGGGTCAGCCCCTTGCCCGTGAGGAGGTTGCTCTCGGGGAAGCGGTTGAGGTAAAAGGTCAGCACGTCCTTTCCGCCGCGGTAGTGGCAGCCGTCCAGCGAGCGCTGCGGCACGGGGATGAACTTGCTCTTTTCGGCGGTGGTGCCGGACGACTTGGCAAACCACCTCACCTCCTCGCTGCAGAGCACGTTGGCCTCGCCCTGCATCATGCGCTCCACGTAGGGGCGCAGGTCGCCGTAGTGGTGCAGGGGAACGCGGTGCTGATACGCCGCCACGCTCTTTATCGCCTGAAAACCGTAGCGGCGGCCAAATTCCGAATCCTTTGCGCCCTCCACGCTCTGCAGCAGCTGGCGCTCCTGCACCGCCATCGGGTTTTTGCGAAAGCCGTCTATCTCCGTCAGGCGGCTCTTGAACATCAGGTTGAAGATGGAGTTGATAATGGACATGTGCGTAGCTAAGAATGAAGAATGTTAGAATGTTAGAATATAGAATATAGAATGTTAGAATGTAGAATGTAGAATGTTAGAATATAAAATGTTAGAATAATGAAAAATAGCATGTAAAATATGGCGTAATAGCATAATGAAAAATAGGGGATGGAGGAACTTTATTTTACCATACAGCAAAAATCCTAATAATTTAATTTTCAATACTCTACAATCAATCGCCGCTCCGTTCAGCCTCAGAACGGGACCCCGTTCAGCCTTGGAGCGGGTGGCTGTAGCCATATTCTACCTTCTATACTCCTACCTTCTATATTCTAACATTCTACCTTCTATCCTCCTACCTTCTATCCTCCTACCTTCTATACTTCTATATTCTAACATTCTACCTTCTATCCTCTTACCTACTTTAGCTTTTCCAGCTGCTCCGTGAGGGCGGCGATTTTGGCTTCGGCGTCGCGCTGCTTTTTGCGCTCCAGCGCCACGATGGCTTCGGGCGCGCTGCGCACAAACTTTTCGTTGTCCAGCTTTGCCTTTACGCCGCCGAGAAACGCCGTGAGGCGCTCCACTTCTGCCGCCAGCTTTTTGCGCTCCTCCTCCGCGTTGGCCAAGCTGCCGAGCGGCACGTAAAGCTCCGTTGTGCCCACCAGAAACGAGGCGCACATCGGCTCCGTATTTTCTTCTACGGCGGCCACCTGCTGCACGTTGGCCAGCCTGCCGGCTACGGCCGCCGCCGCGGGCGAAAGCTCTCCCCTGTACAGGAGCGTTAGCGGCTCCCTGCTTGGGATGCCCCTATCCTTGCGGAGGCTGCGGATGGCGCTCACCACCTGCTTGGCCTGCTCAAAGCGGCGCAGCACGTCCTCGTCGTGCTCCCGCGCGGAGGGCTGCGGCGCCACCATGATGCTTTCGCCGTCCTTGCGCTCCGCGAGGTTTTGCCACAGCTCCTCCGTGATGAACGGCATGAAGGGGTGCAGGAGGCGCAGCATGGCGTCGAAAAAGCGGAGCGTGGCCTTGTACGTTGCCGCGTCCATCGGCCGCCCCTGCTGCGGCTTGATGATTTCGAGGTACCAGCCCGAAAATTCGTCCCAGTACAGCTTGTAGAGCGCCATGAGCGCCTCCGAGAGGCGGTACTTGTCAAAGTCGTCGGCTACGCTCTGCAGCGCCTTGCGCAGGAGCTCGCCAAACCACTCCACCGCCACCTGCGCGTGCTCGGGCTGCGGCTCGCCGTCGCCCGGCTCCCAGCTGCTGATGAGGCGAAAGGCGTTCCATATCTTGTTGCAGAAGTTGCGCCCCTGCTCGCACAGGCTTTCGTCAAAGGGGAGGTCGTTGCCGGCGGGCGAGGTGAGGAGCATGCCGAGGCGCACGCTGTCGGCGCCGTACTTTTCCATCAGCGCAACGGGGTCGGGGGAGTTGCCCAGCGACTTGGACATCTTGCGCCCCTGCTTGTCGCGCACGATGCCGGTGAGGTAAACGTTTTTGAAGGGGTAGCCGCCCGCCCACTCGTAGCCGGCAACGATCATGCGGGCTACCCAGAAGAACAGGATTTCGGGGGCGGTAACGAGGTCGGTCGTGGGGTAGTAGTACTGCAAGTCCTTGTTGGGGTCGGCCTCGGGGTGCCCCGCCACGTCGGGGTCGAACACCGAAATGGGCCACAGCCACGACGAAAACCACGTGTCGAGGCAGTCCTCGTCCTGCCGCAGGTCGGCGAGCGCGAGCTGCGGGTTGCCCGTTTTTTCCCGCGCCGCCGCCAGCGCCTGCTCCGCCGTTTCGGCCACCACCAGCCCGCCCTGCGGCAGGTACCACGCCGGAATGCGGTGCCCCCACCACAGCTGCCGCGAAATGCACCAATCCTTAATGTGCTCCATCCAGTGGCGGTAGGTGTTCTTGAACTTTGGCGGGAAGAGCTGCACGTCGTCGTCCATCACGGCGGCCAGCGCGGGCGCGGCCAGCTCCTCCATGCGCACAAACCACTGCATGGAGAGCTTTGGCTCAATGGCGGCGTTGGTGCGCTCCGAAAAGCCCACCTTGTTGGCGTACGCCTCCACCTTTTCCAGCAGCCCCTCCGCCGCCAGCTCCTCCTCCACCTGCCGGCGCACCTCAAAGCGGTCTTGCCCCACGTAGCGCTGCGCCTTGGGGCTGAGCGTGCCGTCGTCGTTGAATATGTCTATCACCTCCAGCCCGTACTTTTCGCCCAGCAGGTAGTCGTTCACGTCGTGCGCCGGCGTTACCTTGAGGCAGCCGGTGCCGAACTCGGGGTCAACGTACTCGTCCTCTATAACGGGCACCTCGCGGTTGATGAGCGGCACGAGGAGCTTTTTCCCCCTCAGCCACCGGTAGCGCTCGTCGCCGGGGTTGATGCAGACCGCCGTGTCGCCAAAGATGGTTTCGGGGCGCGTGGTGGCCACCACCACGTACGCCGGCTGCCCTTCCGCCGCCGCGCCGCTCACGCGGTAGCGCACGTAGTACAGCTTGCCCTGCTGCTCCCGGTAGATAACCTCCTCGTCGGAGAGGGCGGTTTGCGCCTGCGGATCCCAGTTGATCATGCGCACGCCGCGGTATATTTTGCCCTGCCGGTACAGGTCAACAAACGCGCGGATAACGCTGCGGGAGTAGCCCTCGTCCATGGTAAAGCTCGTGCGCTCCCAGTCGCACGAGGCGCCCAGCCGCTTGAGCTGCTCAAGGATGATGCCGCCGTGCCTGCGCGTCCACTCCCATGCGTGCCGCAGAAAATCCTCGCGGCTGAGGTCGGTTTTCTTGACGCCCTCGGCGGCCAGCTTTTCCACCACCTTGGCCTCCGTAGCGATGGAGGCGTGGTCGGTGCCGGGCACCCAGCAGGCATTTTTGCCCAGCATGCGGGCGCGGCGCACCAGCACGTCCTGAATGGTATTGTTGAGCATGTGCCCCATGTGCAGCACGCCCGTTACGTTGGGGGGCGGAATAACGACGGCGTAAGGCTCGCGCTCGTCCGGCTCGGAGTGAAACAGGCCGTGCCTCATCCAGTAGGCGTACCACTTTTCTTCTATGGCTGCGGGAGAGTAAACGGATGCAAGTGTGGACATTGCTAATTGAAGATTTTTGATTTATAGCTATTTTTTGCGGGCGCTTGTTCAGCTTATCGCCTCAAATTTAGGCGCAAATGTACATAAAATTCCCGAATTGTGCGCAGAAAAATAACTTTGCGGGGTGCATTTGGCATGGATTATCTCGCGGTAGAAAAATAGCCGTACATCATCTAAGCGGGTGGCTGCCGCAAAAGCCCCCTCAATAAAGTGTCGCCTCTGCGGGTAGGGCGTTCAGACCTGCGTAATTTTTCCCGAAATTTTTTGCCGAAAATAATTTTCCTCAACAACCTCATTTTCACCTAATTTTTCAAAAAAAACCACCTCAGTAGCCATGAAATACGGCACATACAACCCAAACTCATTAACCTCATTGGGCGATGCTGCGAGCAAACAATGAGGTAATGAGGTATTGTTCGCATCATATACTTTTGCTACTGAGGTGGTTTCGTTTGAAAAATTAGGTAAAAATGAGACTTTCGCTACCTCCTTTTTCAGCACAATTTTCGGAAGAAAAATTTCGTACCTTATTTCCAAACCCGCCGGAAGCTTCATTAGCGCTTGTAGCCCTTTACCGTGTAGCTTTTTCCGTCCTTCTCCAGCCGGAAGAAGTACACGCCCGACGGCAGCTGCTCCAGCTTCACGGTTTCCTCTGCGCTGCCCACCGTTTGGGTATGGACAGCCGCACCCGCCACCGTGATGACCGTGAGCGTGCAGCCCGCCGCGCCCGTGAGGCGCACTTCTGCCGTAAACGGGTTGGGGTAGAGGTTAATGTTTGCTTGCAGCTGAGCGGATACGCCGGTGGAGCCTGCTGTCCACTTGGCGTAGAGCGTGGTGTTGCCCAAAATATTGTATAGGGTAACTTCGGTGTAGCGCGTTCCCGCGCCGTTTGGCGCGGTGTACCAGCCGCCAAAGGTGTAGCCGCTGCGCGTGGGCGTGGGCAGCGCACCCACCGCCTCGCCGGAGGCTATGCTTTTGCTTGCGGGAGCTACGGTGCCGCTTTGTGCATCGAACGTGAGCGTATAGGTGTTTTCCGTCCACTTGGCGTAGAGCGTGGTGTTGCCCAAAATATTGTACACTGTGCTCTCGGTGTACCGCGTTCCCGCGCCGTTTGTTTCGGTGTACCAGCCGCCAAAGGTGTAGCCGCTGCGCGTGGGCGTGGGCAGCGCGCCCACCGCCTCGCCGGGGAGTGCGATTTGGCTTGAGGGATTTACCGTGCCGCCCTGCGCGTCAAAGCTAAGGGTGTAGGGAACTACCCACTTGGCGTAGAGCGTGGTGTTGCTCGTTGGGCTGTACACGGCGCTTTCGGTGTAGCGCATGCCTGTGCCGTCTATCCCGGTGTACCAGCCGCCAAAGCCGTAGCCATCGCGCACGGGCACAGGCAGCGCACCTACCACCTCGTTGGAGGCTACGATTTTGCTACCGGGAGCTACCGTGCCGCCCTGCGCGTTGAAGGTGAGCGTGTAGGCAACCGCCCACTTGGCGTAGAGCGTGGTGTTGCTCGTTGCGCTGTACGCCGTGCTATCGGTGTAGCGCGTGCCTGCGCCGTTTGTCCCGGTGTACCAGCCCGTAAAAACGTAGCCGCTGCGCGTGGGCACGGGCAGCGCACCCACCACCGCGCCGGGGAGTACGATTTTGCTACCGGGGCTTACCGTACCGCTTTGCGCATTAAAGGTGATAGTGTAGGGAACTACCCACTTGGCGTAGAGCGTGGTGTTGCCCGCTGCGCTGTACACCGTGCTCTCGGTGTACAGCGTTCCGGCGCCGTTTTGCCCGGTGTACCAGCCGCCAAAGCCGTAGCCGCTGCGCGTTGGCACGGGCAACGCACCCACCGCCACGCCTGAGGCTACGGTTTTGCTGACGGGGCTTACCGTACCGCTTTGCGCATTAAACGTGAGCATGTAGGTGGCGGCAACGCCTGTTACCCACTTGGCGTGGAGCGTAGTGTTGCTCGTTGCGCTGTACACGGTAGCTTCGGTGTACAGCGTGCCTTTGCCGCTTTGCTCGGTGTACCAGCCGCCAAAGGTATAGCCGCTGCGCATAGGCGTGGGCAGTGTGCCCACCACCGCGCTATTAACGACGGTTATATTTGCGGGACTTACTGTACCACCTTGAGCGTTGAACGTAAGGGTATAGGTGGCAACCCCTTGTATTTTAAAATCCTTCCATACGTTGGCGCTTTGGTACGCCGATACCGAGCTTAGCGGCACCCGCAGCGTGCAGTTTGCTGTATTGACTTGGTAAAAAACGTTGCTGTTGCTTGTGATACTTTGCGGCGTCGTGGCAAGGTTGGTGACGGATATCAGCCCGCTGCAACCGTTAAAAGCCCTTTCGCCGATGCTCGTTACCAACGCGGGAATGGTTACGGCGGTCAGCCCGCTGCAACCGGAAAAAGCCCATTCGCCGATGCTTGTTACCGACGCGGGAATGGCTACCGAGGTCAGCCCGCTGCAACCGTAAAAAGCAGAGCTGCCAATGCTTGTTAGCGACGCGGGAATGCTTACCGAGGTCAGCCCGCTGCAATAGACAAAAGCCGAGTTGCCGATGCTCGTTACCGACGCGGGAATGTTTACCGAGGTCAGCCCGCTGCAATTGTAAAAAGCCGAGCTGCCGATGCTCGTTACCGACGCGGGAATGGCTACCGAGGTCAGCCCGCTGCAATTGTCAAAAGCCGAGCTGCCGATGCTTGTTACCGACGCGGGAATGGTTACCGAGGCCAGCCCGCTGCAACCGTTAAAAGCCCATCCGCCGATAGCGGTAATGCTGCCGGGCAGCTTTACCGAAGTAAGGGTGATTATGCTACCCGTGATGCTCCAGTCAAAAGAGTAGTCCGGCATTTCGTTGGCGGGATAGCTACGGTTAGAGGAATACGTTCCCTCTGTGCCGCTGTAGGCGGCAATGGTGGCGTCGCTCAAGTCCAGCTCCTTCAGGTAGGGCATGCTGTCGCGCATAAACTTCACGTCGCGGGCGTCTATGCTGCCCGTGAGCGTGAGGTGCGTTACCATCTTTATATCGGTAACATTCTTCAATCCGTTGGGGCTAACGCTGTAGCTGCCCACTTTGCCAAAGTGGGCGGTGATGACGGTATCCCGCGCAAGGCTAAAGGAGAGGGTGAGGGCGCTGCCGAGGCTGTTGCTACCGCTCGTCCAGCCCAGCAAGCTGTATCCTTCGGTGGGCGTAGCCGTCAGGCTCACGCTTGTGTCGGCGGGGTGCAGCCCCGAAGCCGTGCCCGCCACGCTGCCCAGCGCGCCGGGGGTTGCCTGTACGCTCAGCAGCACGCCCCCGCCCACAACGCTCTTAAAATTTTTCCACACCGCTGCGTTCCGGTACGCCGCCACCGAGGAAGTGGGGACAGTCAGGGCAATGTTGCCTACGGTAACGCCGCTAAAAACGTTGCTATTGATGCTTTGCGGCGCTACGGAAAGGTTGGTTACGGATTTCAGCCCGCTGCAACCGTAAAAAGCAGAGTTGCCGATGCTCGTTACCGACGGGGGAATGCTTACCGAGGTCAGCCCGCTGCAACCGTAAAAAGCAGAGCTGCCGATGCTCGTTACCGACGTGGGAATGCTTACCGAGGTCAGGCCGCTGCAACCGTAAAAAGCATAGTCGTAGATGCTCGTTACCGACGGGGGAATGCTTACCGAGGTCAGGCCGCTGCAACCGTAAAAAGCATAGTAGTAGATGCGCTTTACCGACGAAGGAATGCTTACCGAGGTCAGGCCGCTGCAACCGGAAAAAGCCCTTTCGTAGATGCTCGTTACCCCTTCGGGAATGTTTACGGCAGTCAGCCCGCTGCAACCGGAAAAAGCATAGCTGCCGATGCTCGTTACCGACGGGGGAATGGTATAGCTGCCGGTTTTACCTGCGGGGCAACAAATCAGCGTTGTTTTATTTTTGTTGAACAGCACGCCGTTTTCGGAAGAATAGCTTGTATCGGCAGCATCAACGGTGATGGCGGTCAGCCCGCTGCAATCGGAAAAAGCCCCGCTGCCGATGCTCGTTACCGACGTGGGAATGCTTACCGAGGTCAGCCCGCTGCAACCGTAAAAAGCCCTTCCGCCGATGCTCGTTACCGACGTGGGAATGCTTACCGAGGTCAGCCCGCTGCAACCGTCAAAAGCCTCGCTGCCGATGCTCGTTACCCCCTGCCCAATGGACAAAGCCTTGATGCCGATCCGGTACGAATACCATGGCACATCTAATAAAGAGCCATAACGCGCCATATTGCCCGTGCCGCTGATGGTAAGGGTGAGGCTGTTGGCAGCCCCTGTGAGCGCCCACGTGCAGCTGCCGGTGGTACCGGAGGCAACGGTCTGTGCGCTTGCCGCGCCTGCGGCAAGCATAATGCCCGCAAGGGGCAGCAAAAAGAATTTTGGTGTTTTCATGATTTCATTTGTTAATAGTGAACAGTAAATAGCGCTTACGCACGATAGCTTGCGCCACAAAAAAAACCGCACCATGCAAAAAGCACGTTGCGGTGGTATGTATGAAATTTGAAAAAAAATATTATTAGTGAATAGCGTACAGTGAATAGTGAATAACGTAACTGCTTGAGCGCTGTGTGTGTGTGTGTGTGTGTGTGTGTGTGTGTGTGTGTGTGTGTGTGTGTGTGTGTGTGTGTGTGTGTGTGTGTGTGTGTGTGTGTGTGTGTGTGTGTGTGTGTGTGTGTGTGTG
>JAISLN010000170.1 GCA_031290835.1 Prevotellaceae bacterium | reverse complement strand
AATGATATAGTTTTTGTGCATCCCCAATTTTTGTGGCTGCTGCTGGCGCTTCCGCTGCTGGCGGCGTGGTACGTTTTTGTGAGCAACCGCCGCAGGGCAACGCTGCAAATATCGAGCATCGGCGGGCTGCTTGGCGCAAAAAAGGGCGTGCGCTACTACCTGCAGCACGTGCCCTTTGGCTTGTGCTGCGCGGCGCTGGCGTGCATCTTTCTGGCGCTTGCGCGACCGCAATCGACCACCAAGTCGGAGAGCATCTACACCGAAGGAATAGACATCGTGATTGCGCTCGACATATCGGGCACCATGCTGGCGCGCGATTTTACCCCCGACCGCCTGCAGGCGGCAAAGGATATAGGCACGCAGTTCATTGCCGACCGCCCCAACGACCGCATCGGGCTGGTGGTGTTTGCCGGCGAAAGCTTTACGCAGTGCCCGCTCACCACCGACCGCATCACGCTCATCAACCTGATGAAGGACGTGGAGAGCGGAATGATTGAAGACGGCACCGCCATCGGCAACGGGCTGGCAACCTCGGTAGCCCGCCTCAAGGACAGCAAAGCGGTAGGCCGCGTGGTGATACTGCTCACCGACGGCGTGAACAACAGCGGAGAGGTGGCGCCGCTCACCGCCGCCGAAATTGCCAAAACTTACGGCATTCGGGTTTACACCATCGGCATAGGAACCATCGGCACGGCGCCCTACCCCGTCATGACGCCGTTTGGAATACAAACGCAGCAAATGCCCGTGGAGATTGACGAGGATATGATGCGCAAAATTGCCGAAATGACCGACGGAAAATATTTCCGCGCCACAAGCAACACTAAGCTGCTCGAAATTTACGGGGAAATAAACAAGCTGGAGCGCGCCAAGGTGGAGGTTGATTCGCTCATTAGGCACAAGGAGGAGTACACGCCGTTTGCCCTGCTGGCGCTGGGATGCCTCTTTCTTGAGCTGCTCCTGAGGCTGACGGTGCTGAGAAGAATACCGTAAGGATTTAGGAAATAAGAAGCTTACGAGTGGAATTGAATTGGCGAATGCTGAATTTCGGCGCAAAAAATTTAAAATTTAAAATTCAGAATTTAAAAGAACATGTTTCGTTTAGCACAACCGGAATACTTGATTTTGCTGCTGGTGATTCCTTTTGCAGCGCTGCTGTACGGGCTTCACCTGCGCGGGAGGCGCAAGGCGCTGTCGCGGTTTGGGAACCTCCAAACGCTGCGGCAGCTCATGCCCAACGCATCGGTGGCGCGCGGATGGGTAAAGCTGACGCTGTGGCTGCTGGCGTTTTTGTTTCTGGTGCTGGGCATTTGCCGCCCTCAGCTGGGGGCGAGGGTGAAGGAGGTGAAGCGCAAGGGGGCGGAAATCATCATTGCGCTCGACGTGTCGAACAGCATGATGGCGCAGGATTTTACCCCCAACCGTCTGGAGAACGCCAAGAGGGCCATTGCCCGCCTCGTTGATCAGCTGGGCAACGACCGCATAGGGCTTATCGTTTTTGCAGGCGACGCCTACATTCAGCTGCCCATTACGAGCGACTACGTTTCGGCAAAGCTGTTTTTGAACGCCATCAACACGGGTATCGTCCCCCGTCAGGGTACGGCCATCGGCAAAGCCATCGTTACTGCCATCCGCTCATTTTCGCTGCAAAGCGAAAAGAGCCGTGCGCTCATCATCATTTCCGACGGCGAAAACCACGAGGACGACCCCGTAGAAGCCGCCCAACTTGCCGTCAAGGAAGGTATAAAAATTTACACCATCGGCATCGGCTCGCCGCAGGGCAGCCCCATTCCCCTCAAGGAAGGCGGGCTGATGAAAGACCGGCAGGGAAACATGGTGGTAACGCGCCTCGACGAAGAGGTGCTGGAAAAAACCGCCGCCGCGGGCAACGGCATGTACGCTCGCGCCACCACCTCCAACCTTGGCCTTGGCGATATTGTAAACGATGTGCGCAAGCTCGAAAAGCAGGAGCTGTCGAGCATTATTTACGAGGATTTTAATGAGCAGTACCACTACTTTTTTTACATTGCCGCCGTTTTGCTGGCGCTGGAGTTGCTGATTATTGAGCGCAAAAAGGGGTGGAATATTTTTACCCGACAGCAGTAGAAGCACGACAAGCAATGCACGCCTGCAACGAACATAATACGCCTGCAACAAGTATTGACATTCCCCTGATAGCGCGGGAAATTCGGGAGCATTTTCCCGACATTATTTTTGCATACCTGTTCGGCTCGTCGCAAAACGGCACGGTGAAGCCCGGCTCCGACGTGGACATTGCCGTTTACTACACCGGTAACGATTTATTTGCCCGCTTTGGCGTTGAGGCGCAGGTAGAAAAAGCCGTTGGCGGCGGCGTCCCGATAGACGTTGTAATGCTGCAAAAGGCCGACCCCATTTTGGCTTTTGAGGCGCTGAGAGGAAAGCAGCTCTTTGTGAGGGACGAAAACCGGGAAGAGTACGTCAGCTTCTACACGCGCACCTGCCGCCTGCACGAGGATGAGATATACTGGATGAAAAAAAGATTGGAGTACCGCGGATATGAAGTACAATGGAGTAGTTGAAAAAAAATTGTTGACCATAGGCGAAAAGGTAAGCCTGATAGAGAGCTGGGGGATTACCTCTTTTGCCGTGCTGCAAGAAAACACGATGCTTCAAAACGCCACCGAGCGAGCTTTGCAAGTAGCCATTGAAGCAGTAGTTGATACCTGCGAGCGCATACTTGCGCTCGAAAATCAGCTGCCGCTAAGCAGCTCGGCAGATACGGTGAAAAAAGTGCAGGAGATGGGCGTTATTTCCCAAAACCCCGATTACGTCGAAATGGTGAAGTTTCGCAATTTTATAGTGCACCGCTATGAAAAAGTTGACTTGGAAATAGTTTACGCCATAGTAAAGAAAAAGCTACATTTGTTCCGTGAATTTATTAACGATATACGCAATACGTAGAGCAATGAAAAAATTAGAGCAAGCATTGGCCAAGCCCCAACAGCATTCGCTTGGGGGATTGCGGAGGTTTTTTGCGCTACTTGCGCTTTGCTGCCTTTCCTCCGCGCTACTTGCCCTGCCGCCGGAGCGCAAGGATGTGAGGGCGGGCAATAAGGCATACAAAAGGGGCGATTACGCCGCTGCCGAAATAGAGTATCGCCGTGCGCTGGACAAGGCTTCCGAAAGCGCCAACGCCAAATTTAATCTGGGCAATGCGCTCTACAAGCAAACGGACTCTACCAACATCCAAAGCGAAGGAGCCAAGCAGCAGGTGGAGCACGCGCGTAAGCTGTACGAAACCGTTGCAGAAGCCGACGTGAGCGACAGTCAAAAGGCGGCGGCATACTACAATCAGGGCAATACCTACCTGCGCGAGCAAAATTTTCGGGCAGCCGCCGAAGCCTACAAAAAATCTTTGCGCCTCAACCCCAACGATATGGAGGCAAAGCAAAATCTGGTTTACGCGCAAGCTATGAGCAATCAGCAACAGCAGCAACCACAGCCGCAGCAACAAAATCAAGACCAAAACAAAAACGACGAGAAGAACAAGGACGAAAATAAAGACCAACAACAGCAGCAAGACCAACAACAGCAACAGGACAACAAAAATCAGCAGGATAAGCAGCAGCAACAACAACAACAACAACAACAGCAACAACAACAGGAAGCAAAAATTTCAAAGGAAGACGCTCAGCGCATGCTGCAGGCGCTGGAGCAGCAGGAAAAAGAAACGCAGGAAAAGGTAAAAAAGGAAAAAGCGCAAAAAGCCAAGCAGCGCAGCACGGATAAAAATTGGTAGCTGTACTTTGTGAGGGAGTAAGATGACGTTATTCGTAAAAAAAACATTAATTTTGCGGTCGTTAAATGTAAAAATGGCAGGTGAAACATGCACATAGCAAACCCCATATACGATGTGGTCTTCCGGTTCATGATGGAGGACGAGCGGGTAGCCCGATCCTTTATTTCGGCCATCATTGGCGAAGAAGTTGTGGAGCTGGCTTTTGCCGCACAGGAGCGCACGGTACGTGTTCCCAA
>JAISLN010000169.1 GCA_031290835.1 Prevotellaceae bacterium | reverse complement strand
ATTGATATTATTTCCCTACGGGAAATCGAAGCGAAGCGGCGCCATTCGCCGCAGAGCACAGGGCAGCCGTTCGCAGCCGCCGTCATTCCGAGCGAAGCGAGGAATCTCCCCGCACACCGCACACCGCCCGCCGCATACCACCCTCCGCCGCAGGGGGCAGGTGGTATGCGAGGAGATTCCTCGATACGCTCGGAATGACGGCGGGGGTTGCAGGTGGTGTATTCCATGGCTACTGAGGCCGTTTTGTTTGGAAAATTAGGTGAAAATGAGGTTGTTGAGGCAGCTAATTTCGGCAAAAATCAGCAGAAAAAATTACGCAGGTTTGAACACCCTCCCCTACCGGGATGCAAAGATGATGAGGAGGTTTGCCATTCCTACCGAGAGATGCATCCCTACCGAGATGCAGGGAGAGCCGACGGAGTGCTTTTCTATCAAGAACTAAAAAAAACAAGGAAATGTTCGCTTCGGCAGCCTGACAGCTTCCCGCTAAGGGTGGCGTAAGCGTGGGGTGGCACAAATCGCGATAAGCCGGAAAAAAACGCCGGATGCTACGCCTAAAATGTATCCGCCTACTGAAAACAAACACGCTGAAAACAAAAGGTGGAAATATACCAACGTGGTGATTTTTTTAGCGCTTGATTTATGGCGCCCCAGCTTAAGCGCCCGCTGTAGCTTGCCCAAAGGGCAAAAAAAATTGTGGGAGACATGGCTCCCACAATGCAGGATAGACTTCAGGGCAATGCTGCCGCAGGAAGCCTTCCTTTGGGTGCTGCAAAGGTAGTAAAAAGTGGGAAAATAGGTCGCTCGCTGGGTTGAAAAATAAATAAATTAGCAATTTTTAACGGAAAAATTTGGAATAGTACAGTACCTGCGGGCAACCGATGCGGAGTTTAGTATAGCCAATTGTAGCAGAGCTCTGCGCAACATCATACAATATTATGGACGCTACCAATTTACGCAGCAAAAAAGGGAAGAAGCTTCGCAGAGGGGTTTTAGCTGTAAATTCTGCAATCCCAATCAATAAATTATATCCTAACGGACATTTTGGGACAATGAATTAGCGCATAAACGCCTGCGGCATTTTTTGTGCCGCTGCAAGTTAAGCTTCTTTGGGCAGCACGATTTTCAATTACGGATTTTATACTTATCTTTGTGCGGGTTTATTAATTTTATATACAACAGAATAAGCCTTTTTTGTGCCGTTGCAAAAAAGTTGCAAAAAATTGACGATGATACAATGCTGCACCAAGTAAAAAAAATAGGGCTGCTGTGCACGGCGGCAAGCTGCCTTACCCTTCAGCTGCGCGCGCAAGTGCGCTACGACTTCGAATCCGGCGACCTTTCGGGCTTTTTGCAAAATCCCGACAGCGGCTGGGTGGTGAAAGACGCCGCGCTGCTTGGCGAAGGCAAGGCGCTGCAGCACGTGCGCCCCATCGCCTCCGGCAGCAACGCCGTGGATAAAATATCCACCATTCCCCCCGCAACCCAGAGCCTGCAAAGCGATACGTGGCGCTTCACCGTTGCGTACGCCTCCACCACTTCAACCAACAACTACTGGCTGGCATTTCTTACCTCTAACGTGGACGCTTCCGCCATGAGCGCCACCGGAGCGGGGGTGAACGCCTACGCCGTGGGAGTTTATAGCAAGCTGAACGGCGACACCCTAACGCTGTTCAAGATAAATTCGGGGAACATTGCGCCGCTTATTTCATCCACAATTACAGCGCGGGGCAAAAAGCTGGCGATAATGGTTACGCGCTCCGGCAGGGGGAAGTGGACGCTCTTTGTCAACGAGCGGGGCGACGCGAGCAGGCCTATTCAGCGCGGAACAGCGGTGGATGAGAGCGTAGCTTTGGGCGAATACTTCGGGTTTTTGTTTGCGTTTACTGCCTCCAACAGCGGAAAATTTTTTGCGGACGACGTGTCGATAGGCCTCATACAGCGCCCCTTGAAGGTGGCGTCGGTGCGGCGCAAAACCACGCGCAGCCTGCGGGTGGAGCTGAGCATGGCGGTTGACGCCGCGCAGGCGGCAGAGGTTGCGCGCTACAGCCTCCGCACAGCCGACGGGGACGAGCTTCCCGTTGATTCGGTTGCGCTAACTTCCGCTAAAACCGTAACGCTGTTTGTGGGCAAATCGTTTGCCGCCGGTAGCTACAACCTTACCATTCACGATTTACTCACCGCGCAGGGCGTTGAAAGCTACGACAGCTACGACTTTTTGCTTGAGGCGCCGCGCTACGGCGACGTTGTTTTTAGCGAGCTGATGGTGCGCCCCTACAGCGAAAACGAATTTGCCAACGAGTACGTTGAATTCTACAACCGTACCAACCACCTCCTAAACCTTACCGGCTGGACGATAGCCACCGCAACGCAAGTGGGGCGCATCACCGCCGGCAGCATTGAGGCCAGCGACTACGCGCTTATTGGTAGCGGCGTCGAGATGGCAAAGCTCGACGCTGTGCTTGGCGTTGTCAACCGCCCAACGCTCACCGACGGCGGCGCAACCCTCACCCTTGCCGACAGCTGCGGAACGCCTGTGGCGGTGCTCACCTACAGCGATTCGTGGTACGCCGACGAGGAGAAAAAAGAGCGGGGCGGCTATTCTCTCGAAAAAATAGACTTGAACAACCTCGAGGAAACCGCCGCCAACTGGCGCGCCTCCACCGACGAGCGCGGAGGAACGCCCGGCACGGAAAACTCTGTGGCGGACAACAACGCCGACGCTGCGCCGCCCGAGCTCCTCAGCTGCGGCATTGCGGGGAGCGAGCTGCACCTCCGCTTTGGCGAGGCGCTCAACGACGCGACGCTCAGCGCCGACGCTTTTGCGCTGGACAACGGCATGGGCGCCGCCAAAAGCCTGCGCTGGGACGCCGAGGCGCCGATGAACATTACGCTTGCGTTTGACCGCCCGCTGGAGCGGAACGTTGTCTATACGCTTGCGGTAAAAAGCGGCGCGGTTTGCGATTTGGCGCAAAATTGCAGGGCGGATTTTAGCGTACAGGCAGGTTTGGGCGAAAACCCTGCGGCCGGCGAAGTTGTCATCAACGAGGTGCTGTTTGACCCGTACACCGGCGGCGTTGACTTTGTGGAGCTGTACAACCGCTCGGACAACATTGCGGAGCTGGAGGGGCTGCGCATCGCCAACCGCAACACGAACAACGGCGTCGTCGGCAAATCGTATCCGCTGCCGGCGTACGCGCTTTTTCCGCGCAGCTACGTGGTGCTCACCACCCTGCCGGACGTGGTGCGCGCGCAGTACAGCTGCCCCAACCCCAAAGCGTTTATTGCGCTTGCCAACCTGCCCTCGTACCCCAACGAGGAAGGCTGCGTAGCCTTGCTCGGCAGCGACGGC
>JAISLN010000168.1 GCA_031290835.1 Prevotellaceae bacterium | reverse complement strand
CTATCACAACAAAAGCCTGAGGATGCTTTTGCGCATCCCCAAACTTTTGAATCACCATAAATTTGCAGAGTTTTCAAAGGTTAGGTGTTGTGGAAAATTTGAATTTTAAATGTTGAATTTCTATGTTTCTTATTTTAGGGTTTTAGGGTTGAGGTTTTTTCAGGTTAAGCTTCAGGTCTCGGTTTAGGTTTCAGGTTTTTAATCTTCAAATCATGCTCCGCGCAATTTAAAATTTAGAATTCAAAATTTCCATTGTGCTTTGCGCAATTCAAAATTTAGAATTTAGAATTCAAAATTTCCATCGTGCTTTGCGCAATTCAAAATTCAAAATTTAGAATTCAAAATTTAGTTGTAGCTTGTTTCTCCGTGCTCGTAGATGTCCAATCCTTCTTCCTCTATGCGCTTCGATACGCGCAGCCCGAATATCTTGTCCAGCGCCTTGAAGACAACGAAGCCTGCGCCAAACGCCCATGCCCCGATGACTACCGCGCCAAACAGCTGCGCGAGGAACAGCCCGCTGCCGCCGCCGTAGAGCAAGCCGTCGCTCGTTGCGAGCAGGCCGGTAAGAATTGTGCCGAAAAAGCCGCAAACGCCGTGCACCGACACCGCGCCTACAGGGTCGTCAACCTTTAGCGCCTTGTCGATAATTTCTACGGAGAAGATCATCACCGTGCCGCAAATCAGCCCAATGATAATAGCGCCCACCGGCGACACCAAGTCGCAGCCGGCGGTAATACCCACCAAGCCCGCCAAAACGCCGTTGAGCGTGAGCGAAAGCAGCGGTTTTTTGTAGCGTAGCCACGACGTCACGAGCGAGGCAACGCCACCGGCGCACGCCGCAAGGTTGGTCGTGAGGAATACGTGCGAAATGGCAACCCTGTTGTCCACGCCCGACGCTGCAAGCTGCGAGCCGGGGTTGAAGCCAAACCACCCAAACCATAGGATGAACACGCCCAGCGTGGCAATGGTCAGGTTGTGTCCGGGTATGGCCTTCGACTTCCCGTTCTTGTCGTACTTGCCCATGCGGGGGCCGAGCACCCAGGCGCCCGCCAGCGCTACCCAGCCGCCAACGGAGTGCACAATGCTAGAGCCGGCAAAGTCGTGAAACGCCGTGCCAAACGTGTCCGCCATAAAGCTACCCTCATCGCCGGTCATCAGCCAGCCGCCGCCCCACGTCCAGTGGCCGGAAACGGGGTAGATGAACACGCTGATGCAAATGGTGTAAACCAAGTACATGGAAAACTTGGTGCGCTCTGCCATTGCCCCCGATACGATGGTGGCGGCGGTGGCGCAAAACACCGTTTGGAATACCAAAAATCCCTCTATCGGCAAACCGTTTTCCAGAAAGCTGAGGTCAAACAGGTTGGGGGCGCCCATAAAGTAGCCCGCCCCAAACATAATGCCAAAGCCAACCGCAAAAAACAGGATCGATCCGAGCGAAAAATCCAGCAGATTTTTCATCAGGATGTTGGCCGTGTTCTTGGTGCGCGTAAATCCCGCCTCAACCAGGGCAAAGCCGGGCTGCATGAAGAATACCAGCATGGCGGCAAGAAGCATCCACACGGTGTCGAGCGAGGTGGCCAAGTCGGTAATGTTGTCGATGGTTACCGCAGCAGCTTCCGCCACCTCTACTACCGCTACCGTTTCCTCCGGCGCGGCGGCGTCTGTCGCCTCCTGAGCGTAAAGCCCAATAGTACCAAGCGCCACAAAGAGCGCAATAGCGACATATCTTAAGCTTGATATTTTCAAATATTTTTTCATAGTTGTAATTTTTTTTATGGTTACTTTTCTTGTTCGGCGTTGTACAGGGCAATATCACCCCGCTCGCCCGTGCGAATGCGAATGGCATCCTCCACAGGCACGACAAAAATTCTTCCGTCGCCAATTTCGCCGGTTTGCGCGGACTTCTGAATAGCCGTAACGGTTTTCTCCACGTTTTTGTCCCGAACGATAATGCTCAGCAAAACCCGCTCAATGCTGCTCGTGTCGTAAACCACGCCGCGGTATATGCGCCCCTGCCGGGATTTGCCAATCCCGCGCACATCGTAGTACGAGAACCACTCAATGTCTATTGCCAATAGCGCATCCTTTACGTCCTCGAACTTCGTTTTCCGAATGATTGCTTCTACTTTTTTCATGTCCTTTGGTTATTTAATGTTTTAGAAACTAATGCCAAACACCAAAAATACATCTTCGGCGTTGGGGTTAAAAATGACTTGCCCGAATAAAGGCAGCGTAAAGCTGTCGGTAATTTTAAGCTCCTTGCTTGCCTTCAGCGAAAGGTTTACAACCGCAAAATCAGGGCTGTAATACGTGGGTGTTGGATCATACTCCTCCAATGTTGAAGCCGGTTGGTAGCTTGGCGACTCCCACGGTCTAACTCCCAACGCCACATCCAGCGCAATATCCTTAACGGTGAAAGGAAGAGACGCCTCTATGTAGGTAGAAAAAGCCCGGGATGCTTTGCCTTCGTCATCATACTTGAAGTCGTCCCCTGCAAAGAACGTGCTCCACGATACCTTGAGGGGAAAGTTCTCAAAAGGCAGCGTGTACGCCAGCGTTGCCTCAAACAGGTGATCGGATACCTTTTTTGAGGTGTCGGCCGGATTAGTGTTAGCCTTCGAAAAATACTTGTAGTTACCTTCACCTTTCCACCAGTAGTCGGTTACGGCAATGTCCAACCCTTCATAGGAGTAGCCGAGCGAAAAATCAACCTCCTTAAAGCCTAGCAAATCTACGCTTCCCCACGATGACAGCGATACGCCTGCAACCTCCACTCCAAGGGACGGCTGCACAGCAAACCCTGATTGATACGCTCCACGCCAAACGTAAGAGCTCACTACATCGGCGCCCACCGAAAAGGTTGCGCCGCCTTCGCTTGAGGCGCTTTCCTGCGCCCACGCCGTGCAGGGCAATATGCACAGCACAGACATCCAAATTTTCTTTCTCATTAATCGTGTTTTCATAAGTTTTTTTTGTGTTGCGAAAAACCCAAAAGTTTTTCCGTGAATAAAATGATTACGCTTTGCTCTTTAGGGTGAAGCTACGCACCCCTTACCTTTCACAAGAAGCTTCTTCTCCGAAAAGCGGCGGAATAGAGCGCCAGCAGCGGGTATCCCGTGTCGTGTTTTTGTTACGTTTTCATCTCCTTCACAGGAGATTTTGCGCACAAAAAAAGTGGTAGGTTATTGTTTTCATAATTATTTTTGTTACATGGCAGATTCTATTTTTGAGCGTTCGGCGTTCGTCCTCCGCGGCGGGACGAAAGCCGGTTGACGCTACAGCTTCCAGCTTTTTATACGTTCCACAGCCTCTACGGTGACCGATTTTTTCCCAAAGGCGGTGAGCCTCACAAACCCTTCGCCGCTTGCGCCAAAGCCTGCGCCGGGGGTGGTTACTATTTGCAGCTCGTTGAGCAGCTTGTCAAAAAATTCCCACGAGGTGTAGCGGTTGGGCGTTTGCACCCAAATGTAGGGAGCGTTTACGCCGCCAAAGGTTTTCATGCCTACAGCCTCCAAGCCCGATTTTATGGTGTGCGCGTTTTCCATGTAGTAGCCGATGGTTTCCTGTATTTGGCGCTTCCCTTCGGGCGAGTAAGCTGCCTCTGCCGCCCGCTGCACCACGTAGGCCGTTCCGTTGAACTTGGTGGCTTGCCGGCGCTTCCAAACGTCGTTGAGCGCCACCTGCCCGCCCGACTTCGTTTTTACCTTAAGCGCCTTGGGCACTACGTTGTACCCGCACCGCACGCCGGTAAATCCCGCCGTCTTGGAGAAACTCCTGAACTCCACCGCCACCTGCTTTGCACCCTCAATTTCGTATATGCTGTGCGGCACATCGCTTTCGTGGATAAACGCTTCGTAGGCAGCATCAAAAAGAATAAGAACGTTGTTTTGCAGGGCGTAGTCCACCCATTTTTTCAGCTCCGCCTTAGAGAGGGTTGTTCCCGTTGGGTTGTTGGGGTAGCACAGGTAAACAACATCCACTCGCTTGGACGGCAGCGCCGGAATAAAGCCGTTTTGAGCCGTGCACGGCAGGTACTGAATGTTGCTCCACGCATCGCCCCGCAGGTCACCCGCGCGTCCGCCCATGACGTTGGTGTCCACGTACACCGGGTAAACGGGGTCGGTAACAGCTACAAGGTTGTCGGCGCTCAGCACATCGCCAAAGTTTCCGGTATCGCTCTTGGCGCCGTCGCTCACAAAGATTTCATCCTGCGTAATATCAATTCCGCGCGCCGCAAAATCATTTTTTACTATTGCGTCCAGCAAAAAGGGGTAGCCTCTATCGGGCGCGTAGCCCCTCATCGTTTCCTCCACCGCCATTTCTGCGGTTGCTTTTTGCATTGCCTCCACCACTGCCGGCGCCAGCGGGCGGGTAACGTCGCCTATGCCTAAGCTAATGACGTTGGCGGTGGGGTGGGCTGCCTTGTAGGCGGCAACCTTTGCCGCAATTTCGGCAAACAGGTAGTTGCCGGGCAGCTTCAAAAAATTTTCGTTTACAAAAGCCATTTACTTTTTTATTCTATTAATTCTACAATTTAAGCGTACTCGCTTAGGTTATGTAGTAGCGCTTTTTCTAAGGTTATGTTCAGGCTAATGTCAACAGTTCAAATCGGCGTTGTGCAGCAGCGTTTGGTGCTGCATTTGTTTGATGGTGCAAAGGTAGCTGCCAACGCCTGATAGTAGTACCGATTTGCGGGGTATTTTTATCTTGTTTTTTTTAGCGTGTTGGAAAACGACATCAAAAATACTATTTTTACTTTCAGTATGATATAAAATAGCGCGAAAAACTTTCAAAATATAATCACGGAAAAATAGCGCGTACCAAAATCGGTGCGGAAGGGTAATTATTTATACGTAAAGAAAAGCATGGTGAATAAATGAGAAGATGGAGGATTACGGCCGGAGCTGCGAAGTTGGCTGTCATTACGCATATCCGCTCCCTTTTCCGAACAAATCGTCCATCGTAACTTCCGACTGTATATCGCCCCAGTACTTGTTATGAAAAACGCCGTAGGTGGTGATTAGCGTCAAATGAACGGCCTTGCGCGTTTTTGTTTCCTGCTCAAAAACGGCGCGTTTGTTCCGCAAATTTTCGTCGTACTTCTTATCAACCACGAATGGTTGGTTGGCGAACTTCATTTCGCAGAGATTGATTACCCTGTCGTTTCTGTCTATCAGCAGGTCAATTTGGGCGCCTTTGTCGGATTCTCGGCTGCGCCATGCAGCCGTGCTTGTAAGCACCCCCGAAATGCCTAATTTTTGCTTGATTTGCGGTACGTGCGCCAGGCAAACTTGCTCAAATGCGTATCCCGACCATGCTCGGTGGCGTGCGGTCTCGATAAAATTTGTCCAGTAGTGTTCATCATCAAACGGATTGTTTTTCATAAAGTTGAAATAAAAAAGCGTGAAAAAATCGCTCAGCTGAAATAAGCTGTCCCGCTCCTTTTTCCCAAATGACTTGTAGCGACGAATAAAACCGCACAGCTCCAGCTCCTCAAGCGTTTGGGTCAATCCGCCTCCGTCCGGCACTTTTGCTATCTTTACTATTTCATCACGCGTCAGGCCTTTTACTTTTTTGCTCAACACTTCTACGATTTTCACATGCTTCTCGTGGCTTCGGAACAGCGAAGCATACAAATTCCCAAATTCATTGGCAAGCCTTCCCTTTTCTTTAAAGCACAACTTGTCAATATTTTGCGCCATGCTAAGCTGTTTTTGCATCAGCGAAAGGTAGTAGGGAACACCCCCGAAAATCATGTAATTTTCGACTATTTGATGGCGGCTCATCTCAATGCTGTTTGCCTGAAAGTATTCTTCGCATTCGGCCAGCGTAAATGGCTTAAGATAGATTTGCTGCGTAACGCGGTTGTGCAGTCCGGCGTGATTTCTCAGCAGCTTGTTCACCATCCATGATGTGGCAGATCCGCACACTATCAGCAAAATATCTTTCTGCGCCGATGCCCATGAGTTCCAAAAAAATTCCAAAGCTTGAATAAAACCCGAGCGCGCCGTATCCATCCATGGCATCTCGTCGATAAATACAACTTTTTTGCCTTTTTGCTTGCTATTTGAAAGTAAATGAATGAGCTGCCCAAACGTTTCGAGCCATGTGGCAACTTCGGGATACGATATTTTCCCGTACTTGTTGAGCGATGAGCAGAAATTACGCAGCTGTAGGTGCATTTCGGTATTTGCCAATCCTGAGTGGTAAAAAGTAAAACGGTTGCCGAAATACTCGCGCACCAAAAAAGTTTTCCCCACCCTCCGGCGACCGTAAACAACAACAAATTCAGACTGCTTTGATTCTGTAAATCGCTGTAAATAACGCTGTTCTTCTTTTCTTCCAATCATTTCTCAAAAATAGAATGTTGATTATAATCCGCTGTAAAGGTATAAAAAAAACAGGTTAGCGCCAAGTATAATTTGCTAAACTCCGCTGTAAGTCGATATTTTTTTTAGTTAGCGCCAAGTATAATTTGCTAAACCCCGCTGTAAGTCGATATTTTTCCTAGTTAGCGCCAAGTATAATTTGCTAAATCCCGCTGTAAGTCGATATTTTTTCTAGTTACAGCGGAGTTTACGCACAGATAGCACGGATTAAACAGGATAGGAAATTATTCTAAATATTTGAAAATCAAATTTTTAATACATCTGCTTTTACGGTTTTGAGGTGCTCCATTGCGCAGCCTATGCCGGCGCCTATGTAAGTCGGGTCGCAGACTACAAACTTTTTGTCGCCTATCGTCAGGTAGTCGCCCTCCACGTCTTCGTCAAAGCAAACGGCGGTGGCCAAGTGCCCGGGATAGTGCAGCAACACTACCTCCAAGCCCAACAGCTCCTTTACAAGAACGGCGTAGAGAATGGAGCGATCTTCGCAGTCGCTTGCCGGGTAAAAAAAGGTTTCGTCGGCAAAGAGGGAGCGCTCATACCCAAACTGCTCGTCGTCTGTTTTGTACTCAAAGGCTGTTTGAACAAAGTTTATCAGGATGTTGGCGGCTTCGGCTTTGCTTTTGCCGCCGATGCTGCGCCTGAGCACGGGGTACAAATCTTGCTTCAGCGTTTCGCTCAGCGAGGCGTTGGCGTACAAGTCCCAGCCGGAGCTCTGCGGGTAGGAGCTGTAAAAACCTATCAGATTTTTGTTGGTTGCCACGGTTACGCTGACGTCGGGGTAGCGCTTTGAGGTGTAGGTTTTTGGGGCAGTTGCCGCAACGTTGAGGTTGGGTTGGCTTGCCCGCAGGGAAATCAGCTGCTCTTTGGGAAATTCGTGGTTGAAGATTGTGAATGAACTGTTTTTTAGCGATTTATCTACCACGTAGTATTTCAGTCCGTCAATGTCGATGTACGAGTATTCGTAGATGACGCGGTCGGAGGGGATGAGCATGGCGAGCCGGTCGTCGGCCTTTGCTATGCGCACCTTGTAGCCCGACTGTGTGAGGATGAACATTTGCAGCAGCACGGCTTCGTTTGGAGCGGCGTCGCCGTAGAATTTTTCCGATACCTCTTTTACGAGCAAAATGTACCCCCAATCGCACAGCTTGAGCCGGCTGCGCAGCTCAAGGCAATCGCTGATGGCGCTGTTGTATTTGCTATCGGAGAGGGCGCTCCATGCGTTGGCAACGCTTTCTTCCGAGAGGTCGGCGAGCGCAACTTTCAGGTTGGGCGTTAGGCTTACCCTGCACTCGGTGTTGTAAAAAAGGACGGCAAACGTCGGCTCTACGGGCTGCGGCGCGGGCGGTATCGGCGCTACGGGCTGCGGCGGCGCTACGGGTTGCGGCGCGGGAAGCACCTCATCAAACGGGATGGGGTCGCTCGTGGGCTTCTTTTGCGGGTCAACCACGGGCGGCGCTACCGGGTCGGGCGACGGGGGCAGGGGAACGCCGGCGGCGGAAGAAAATTTCTCCCACCGTTGGCGCATAAATGCCGCGAACTCGGCGTTGTACTTGTCGCGAAAATCTTTGAACTCTTTTTCGCGGTTGGCTTTGTAGCCGGCAAACTCTTGCTGCGATTTTTTCTTAAATTCCTCCAACTCGTCCCGCTGCGAACGCGCGTGACCTTGGGCGCTTGCGCCCGCCGAGGCTATGAAGAATAGCAGAATGATAGCGTTTTTTTTCATTTTCGATTTTGAATTTACAGAATTATAAATTTACAGAATTACAGAATTACAGAATTACAGAATTTACAGAATTTACAGGTTTAATTCTTCATCACCTTTAATCCTTCATCACCCTCATCACCCTCATCACCCTCGATTTTCTTACTTGGTCCACGTCAGCCGACTTGGGCGCTTGTTGCTGCACCTGCATTGGCGCTGCCGCTGCCGGGATCGCAAGGCTTTTGGTAATCAGCGAGCCGCTTGTTATCGAAAAAAATTGCTTGCTTATCACGCCGCCGTTTGCGCCGGTTGAGGTAAAGCCCAGCGATACCAGCACGCTTGTGCCGCTCCACCCCGACCATCTTTGATTGTAATGGCCGATAGTGTAAATGTTGTCATCGTCTTTGTAGCTGTTGTAGCATTCCCCAGCCCAGTATATGTCGGGCAAGTTGAGGTCTGACGGAGAAAGATTATAAAACCCTATCAACACATATTTGGCGCAGCTGCCGAGCATGGCTGTGGTGTAGTCAATGGCGCCTGAAAAAAGCACGCTGCTAATGCTGATGACGGCTCTTGGTTGGTTGGAGGCGCTCTTGGTGGTGAACGTCCTTTTTTCGAGCGTTTGCTTTCCCTGCACGTCAACTCTAAGCACGCAAAGCGTGTAGGTTGTGCTTGCGGTTAAATCGTAGGCATAGCCTTCATAGGAATCGTTGCTTGCGACTATTCTGTGCTCAACGCCATTTGCCAACAAATCGTTAGTGATAGCTCTGTCGCTGCCCGGCAGCTCGCTTTGAGCATACGTGGCAAAGTAGTAAGCTCGCGTATTTGTCGGCGGCCGGAAGTAGTAGTACAGCCCGTTGCTCAGGGCAAGACATTCCGACACGATGGAGGAAGCAAAGCTTGCCTGCCGGTAGTCGCTGTAAAAAATCTTGCTGCCGAACTTGGCGTACGCGCGAATGTTGTACTCAACCGCCGCCGTAGCGTAAAAGGAGTACTCAAAGTTTGTTTGTTTGGCAGGAATGTCCAAGCCATACTTCACGTTGTTGACGTAAACGCCAACTTCATCTGCCAATCTCCCGTTGTAGTAGGCGTTGCTCATGCTTGCCTTGACGTATATGTACGATTCGGATGTTGTTACCTCATCTATTTTGACAACAATATCTACCGCGCTGCTCTCCTCCGGCAGCTCGGGCTCCGGCAGGTTGACGCACCCGTTCAACAGAAACAGGCAGGCAAGCATAAAAGTGTAGCAATACTTCATGGCGTTTTTTTATTTGCAAATAATTCAAGGTAAAAACCCCGTCAATTCGTGCTTTCCGAGTCTCCCCCTAGCACAGCAAGCAGCGCTATCAGCCCCACCGTGAGCGTTACGCCGCCTATCACCAGCGTTGGGAATTGCCCTACGGTGTACGAGAGGTTGTGGGTTGCAATGGCGGGCGTCGTAGTCCCAAATCCCCTTGTGTAGTGGTAGCTGAATCCGCCCCAGCTGTTGCCGTTGAACATGACGGAAGCGCCCATCTTGAAGTACGGTTGGTTGCAGGTCAGCGTTTCCGACGTGTAGCCACCGCCCGGGGAAAACTTTTCTCTGATGATTTCGCCCAGCTGATAGCCTAAGCCGTAGTCAACGGCGAAGTGGTCGCCTATGAAGTAGCTCGAGTAGAATCCGGCGTTGAACAGAGAAATATTGTCGCCGAAAGCAACCCCCAAATCGGCGTTAATTCCAAACGAGATGGAGTTGTTGTAGTGCAGGTCGAGGCGGTATATGCTTTCGTGGAAGTCTTCGACGCTACATACGCCGTATCCTGCGCGCAGGTGAAATCCGCCAAAGGCCTCGTGGCGGTCGTTGCTGCCGATAAAGCCTTCGGTAGTTACGTCGTCAAAGGCAAGCCCGGTGCCAAAGTGCAGCTCGCCGAACTTGGAGTCGGATATGGCGTTGTAGCCGAGGTTTACCGAGAGGATGGAAAGCTTGAGCTTTGCGCCTACCTCCCACTCAAGCCCGTCAAGTATTTGGGGGCAGTAGTAGGAGCTCTCGCCCAGCTTATACGCCACGCCGTACTGCCCAAAACCCAATCCTCCGTAAGCGTACAGGGATCTCGTGAGGCGCAGCATGGCGCCGGCGGTGTAGGCTCGCCTGAAGTATTTTTTCTCCAGCTCGCTGACGTCGGACTTGGTCAAGCTCATGCTGCTTGCCGCTTCGCTAAGTTCGCCTGCCGAAACATCCATCAGCCCGCCCCTAAATTGCAGGTAGGCGCCCAACCTCCGGCAGTAGCCCAGCGAAAAGCCTCCCGCCGTAGTTAGCGACATTTGGTAGTCTGCAAAAAACGTAGGCAGCGATTGGGGCTTTAGGTACCCGCGAACGCTGTTGCTGCCGGGGGAAACGTAAACCGACTTTTCATCCGGCTGATGGTGATTTGCGCTGAACGAAATTCGGCGCGTTCCCAGCGGCACCTTGTACAGGTTGGTGGGCGTGTAGCCTTCGAATTTGCCGTCAACCTCAACCCGCGCGGTGGTGTTGGCGCTTATTTTGAGCGTGCCCGTTGCTATTTCCTCAAGGTTGATGTTGACGAAGTTTGCTCCGGCGTGCAGCGTAACCGTTTTGCGCTCCGTTTTGTATCCTTTTGCGGAAAGCTCAAGGTCTACCGTATTGCTATTTTTCTTTATTTGGATGTTGGAGAGCGTCGTGGGGGTTGTTCCAACCGTTTTGCCGTTGGCAGCGACCGTTGCCGTTACGTTGGCGCGTATGGAGAGTTGGGCAGCTTGCACTTCCTCCAGCTCAACGTACACGTCGTTGTCGCCCGATTCGAGGGTAACGGTTTTGTTGATGGTCTCAAAACCTTTTGCGCTAAAGGTGAGCGCCACCGTTTTTGGCGCCTGCCCGAGCTGAATGTTGGAGAGGACGGTGGGAGTTATTCCAACCGCCTTACCGTCGGCGGTTACCGCTGCCGCAACGTTGGCGCGAATGCTAAGGCGGGCAATTTTGTCCTCTTCCTGTAGCGTGAGCTTGGCGGTAGCTTTCTTGTCCTCCGCAACCGTAACCGTAGAGCTTGCCCGCTTGTAGCCTTTTGCTTTGAGCGATACGGTGTGCTCTCCCGTGAGAATGTTGTCGAATATGTAGGGCGTGCGCTTATTCGTTGGCTTGTCGTCGATAGATATTTCCGCGCCTACGTTAGCCTCCACCGCAAGGACGCCGTATATTGGCTTGAGGTCGGGGAGGGTTATCGTATCATTTTTGCCTGCCACAACGGATAGCGGGATTTCGCCCGGCGAGCGGTACGAAGCTTTTTTTACCTCAACCTTGTAGTTGGCCGCCTTTAGCCTGCCTGTCCATTGCGCAGCGCCCTTCTCCTCGTCGTTGATGTATATGGTTCCGCCCTGTGGCGACAGGAGCGTTATTTCGGCAAAGTTGGGCAGCAATTCTATGGTTATCTCCTTGCTTTGCCCTTCGTCCACCACCACTGTCGCTTTTTTTTCCCTGTAAAATTCTCTTATGGCGCGTATGGTGCGCTCGCCGCCCAGCACGCGCTCAACGGTGAGCGGCGTTGCGTCGGTTTGTTTTTCGTCGTCTATGTAGATAGTTGCGCCCTGTTCGGGGGAGGTATTTATGGTCAGCGCACCGAATTTGGGTTTCAGGGTGATGGTTTTGTTTACGGCGTCGCCCTTTGCTATTTTAATTTTTTCGGCGTGCGGATGGTACCACTTGTCGGCCTCCACGTAGATTTCGTACTCGCCGTAGGGGAGGCTTTTCGTCAGCATCCCGCTGCCTCCAAACGGCTCAAACTCGCCCTCCTTGTCGATGCGCAGGCGGGCGCCCTCCGTCAAGCATGATATTACCAGATAATTTTCGTTGACCACCTGCTTGCGCACATGCTCTACATCGTCGGGGGGATGCAGCTTCATGAGGTACACAACGCCGCCTTTTAGCGGCTCAAACGCAAAGTTGCGCAGTACGCCAAGATACCCGTGCGAAATGGTAATGCGCCGCGTTCCGGGTGAAAGGTATATCCAGATTTGCCCCGTTTTCGGCACCGTTGCAACGACGCCCACCGACCCTCCGGCTTCAAACATGAACTCCTCGTACTTCCAGCCCGGATTCAGGTCGAGCTTGATAATTGCGCACCTCTCGCCGTTAACGTCCTCGCGCGAAGTTCCCTGCGTACGCGCTGTTGCATCGCCCAAGTCTGCCTCCATGGTCGCCGTCAGCGAGCCGCTTTGCGCAGCAAGCGGAGCCGAGCACGCCAAGAGTACGCCGATTGCGGCAAGCATTTTTTTAAGCAATATCATGATCCTACATTTCATTTGTTTTTTTACTCGCTGTTTTTGTCAAAAGGCGCGGCGGCATTAGAAGTGCGAGAGGTCGTACACGCCAAAGTCCGGGTCTTTTTCGGGCTGCCACGTCCTGACGTGGATAATGGGCTTTTCCGCGTCGTTCAGGTCGGTAACCAAAAAGAGGTAGCCAGTATCGCCGTAAGAGGTAGAAAAGTAGTCCTGATTGAGCTGTATGCCGTAAATTTCGCCGCCAATGCCGGCTTTCTTTACGTTGACGTCGGTAAACTTGAGGTTGACGTACTCATTGCTCCTAAAAACCACCCCCAGCTGCTTCATGTACTGCGCTTTGGTGTACTGCGTCCGCTGTATTCGCTTGTTGGCAAACCTGTTTTCTACGGTAGGATAGGTTTTCACCACCTTGCCCACTATAATCAGGGCGTCGTCGGAGAATATCGACTCTATGTAGTCGAGCCGCTTGAGCGCGTACGCCGTTTTGTAGTTCTCCAAAAAGCTGATAATGGCAATGCGCGAGTACTCGTTCCACTGCTTTTTTTGCATAATTTCGCTGCACACGGTGTTGGCAAGCCCAAACGAGAGCGAACGGATTTTGCCTTCGCGCTCCGAAATATCAAACACCACGTCCTCTACAAACACTTTCCGGTTGCCGCCAAAGCTGAAGCGCATGGGCAGCGAGCGCGCTATCACCCCGTCGTCGAACTTCAAAAAGGTGTAGGTAGGCTTGGAAATTATTACCGCGTTGCCGTACTTTACCAGCCGTACAAAAACGTCGTATCCGTCGGGGGTGAAGCAACTTTTGGCCGCCTCGTAGCTTTTGCTTCGTATGGCGTCTTCCACCTTTTTCAGCAGCGAGAGGTAGCGCTCCCTGTTTTCCACCGCTCCCACGGCCGGAGTGTTCGTACCGGCGGCGGATTCGAGCGCTGCAAAAGCGTTTGTTGCGGTGGGCTGCGCGGCAAGGGAGGCGGCAGCTGGAGGCGGCGACTGAGCGGCGGCCTTGGTCAGCGGAACTTCAAAGCGGCTCTTCTTGAACGGCACCAGCTCCACCTTTTCAAGCACGTCCTTTACCTCCGTGTCCACCTTCCATTCGTCGCTAAAAATGTACTCCACCTTGATGCCTATATTTTTGAGTAGCGCTGCGCTGCCCAATATTTCGGCAACGCCCAGCCCGTTCTTGGCGCTTATCACGTGCGACCAGTTTCTGCCGTCGTACACCGTGTAGTCGCAGCTGCTCACCGGCTGCCCGTTGTAGCCGACGCCCAGCTGATATATCGTGAGGTTTTCCTCCTCCTGCCTGCCGGCAACTTCAAACGTTAGCCCGCCAAAGATTTCGTTTATTTTTTTGGGAAGATAAACGGCGAGCATCTCCTCCTTATCCTCCGCTGCGCGCTTGATGGCGTTGCCGTCGGGGTGGCTTTGCAGCAGCATGAGCGCCCAGTAGTAGTACTTGAGCGCGTCGGCAATCTGTAGCTTTTGCTCGGCTTTGGCGGCTGTTTCCACAAACTCCCTGATTTTTCGCTCCCGCTCGGCAAAAATCTTGTACACCTCCGACCTCTTGACGTACCGGAATACGTGCACCTCCGGCTCGTCGCCCCACGTAAACATTTCTGTGTTTTTGAGCGTAGCGTTGGAGTAGGTATTCACCACGCTGTTGAGCTGCTCCGTTATTTCGGACTGATTTTTGGTGGCAACCTCCTCCTTGAGCAGGGAAAATTTGCTCTCCACGCTCACCGAAATTTGCCCGATAAGCATCGACAGCGCTTGCTTTTCTGCCATTGCCGTAGTTTTGTCGGTGCCCTCGCCCCAGTAGTACAGCCTGCTGTTTTTTATTTCATCTACCGATTGCGCCGCCGCAGAATCCGGCAGCCAAAACAAAAACAACGCGCACAAAACCAATCGGCTAAATTTCATTTCCATAGCTATTAAATCTCAAATTATAATTTACAAAATTTCATAATTTACAAACCCGTAAACCAAATATGTAAATTCTGTAAATTCTGTAATTCTGTAAATCAACATGTAAATTCTGTAATTTTGTAATTCTGTAAATCACTCTGTAAATCACTTCCCCCGTAGCCCTTCCAGCTGCCTCTGCGCCTTGGCGTTTCCCAGCTGCGCGGCTTTCTTGTAGTAGGTAGCGGCTTGCTCCCGGTTGCCAAGGTCGCGGTAGGCCTGCCCCATGTTGTAGTAGGCGGCGGCGTAGCTGGGGTCAGCGTCAATAGCTTTTTGGAAGCAGGCAGTGGCGCGGCTTTTTTCGCCCAAATCGTAGCAGGCAATGCCCATGTTGCTGTAGGCTGCGGCGTCGTGTGGGTTAATATCTACGGCTTTTTGGAAGTATTTCACCGCCTGCCGCGTGAACCCCAAGTCGTAGTGCGCAACGCCCATGTCATAGTAGGCGTTGCCCATGTTGTAGTACACGTTTGCCTTGTGCGAGTCAATGCTTAGCGCCTTTTGCCAATGCTCAATCGCCACCTCCAGAAGCCCGCTCTCTGCGGCGCTGTAGCCCTGCAAAAAGTGCTCTTCGGCGGTAAGCGTTTCCACCTGCTGCCGGTAGTCCTCCTGTAGCTGCCGAACTCGGCTTTCGCTCAAATTCTTTTTGGCCAGCTCCTTTTTCAGCCTTTCCACCTCGGCTTCTGCTGCAAGCGTGCGCTGCCGCGACTCCTCCAGCTCCTTGGTCTTCTGCTTATCGTTCAGCACCTCCGCAATGCGCTTTTTCACGTCGCTTGTGTCAACCGTCATCTGCGCCTCAATGCGGTAGGTTACGCCGTTCCACTCCTCGTTGAGGATTTTCATTTCCACAATGCCGGCGCTGATAGCCTCTACTTTGCTCGAAAAATCCTCCACGAGCTCCTCCTTGTTGCCCACCAGCACCGATTGGCTGTGCAGGGTTTTTTCCGACAGCAAAAACTCGCCTATTTCCCGCAGCAGCTCGTTGCGCATTTGCTGCGTTGCAATGCTTCTGGCGGTGAGCTTGCTATCGGCTTCGCTGGCCGTATAGAGGTAGTCGCGCACAAAAGTTTTTTTCTGGGCATAGCCCGCGCCGCTGCACAAGAGCAACAAGCACAGCACAAAAAACAGGTAACGTTTCATACAGAGCTGCAAGTAAAAATCGCCTGCATTTGGTATGCACAGCAAGCGAATTTGTGAAAGTTTTCAGCAAACATTTTTAGGCTTTCATGTTCAAGAATCTTCAGATTTGGATTTGTTGACCACAAAGGTAAGATTTTTTTTGAAAATGTGTGCTTGCAGAAGATTTATCCTTCCCTCAATGTATTCGATTTCCCTCGATTTTCCTCGATTTCCCTCGACTTCCCTCGATTTCCCTCGATTTTCCTCGATTTTCCTCGATTTCCCTCGACTTCCCTCGACTTCCCTCGATTTCCCTCAACTTTCCTCGATTTCCCTCGATTTCCCTCGACTTCTCTCGACTTCCCTCGATTTCCCTCGATTCCCCTCGATTTCCCTCGACTTCCCTCAATTTATTTTGATTTTCCCCGCGCCCTCGCGCAATTCAAAAATTCAAAATTTCCCTTGCCGCTCAAATCTGCGTAATTTTTCTACGGAGTTGTGCCCCCCCCCCCAAAAAAGTCGCAGGGGCGGAAGTTGTGTCGCCCCTACCATTTCCGAATTTTACCTTTTTAATCGTATCCTCTCCGCTCGTTAGCTTACACGAAAGGACGGAAGTCCAAGTAGGCTAGTTAAGGCAAAACCACGCGGAAGCCAAGGAAGAAATCGCGGTTGGAAGGGGGGATGCCGAAGTTGCGGCAGGCGGCGAGCATGCACGCGCCCACCTCCCAGTGGCCGCCGCGGAAAACGCGGGTACTACCCGATACTGGGCCTGTAGGATTGCTACTGTTGTTGGGTGGCAAATAATCACTACTATACCAGTCCTTACACCACTCAGAAACGTTCCCGCTCATGTCATGAATGCCTAGCTGATTCCCACCATCTACCGGCGAAGGCGTACCGTTTTTTGTCTGGGTCTTGCGTGTGCCTACCTCGTGTGCTTTCTCCCCAGAGTTCTCCTCAGACCACGCCACATGCCATGCTGTACCGCTCCCGCTGTAGCGGCACCCTATAGAACAAAACGCGGCGTCGTACATTTTCTTGCCACCGCGGGCAGCATACTCCCACTCTGCTTCCGTAGGCAACCGGTATTCGTGACCGCTACCCTTACGACCTGTACGCACATTTAAGCTATCTAAAAACTGCACGATATCTGCATAGTTCACACCGTAAACCGGATGCCTGTCGCCAAAGCCACTACTGAAATTGCTATACCCCTTTGATTCAGCCCAAGACCGAAAACTTGTAGCCCTCATCACCGTTACCCATTCCGACTGCGTTACCTCATACTTCCCCATCTGAAAATCCGACAACGTAACGGTAACGCTGCTAGTGCGATTTCCAGGGCGAGCATCTAAGCAGCACTTGCTTCCCCAGCAGTCCCGATCCGCCTTGCATCCTATCTCAAACGTACCCCCCTCTACCAAAACCATCTCCGGCTCAAAATCAAAGCACCTGACGTCAGAAATCTTGCAGCCGTTGCTCTGAAGCCTGCCTACCACCTCCCAAGCCACCTTCGTCAGCTCCGCCGAGCCCATCTCTCCGGTAGCGCCGCGACTAAACGTAAAATTGGCGCTGCATGACATACGGTTGTCCGCAACATGGATGCGCAGCGCCGAATACGACTGCTTAGCGCTATTAAAGGAAAAAGCGGTGGCGCCGTCCGCTTTCGCCTCCACAAGGCATACCTGCGACAGCTTCTGGTTGTTCGCCCAATCGCGAAGCTCGCAACGATTCAAATCGCCGGAGGCACGCCGCAGCGCCTTGAGCTTGTTTTGTACAAACTTCTCCCGCGTTACCGGCACGAGGTTGGGGTTACCGCGCTTGAGCTCCTCGCCCACTATGTGCGCAATAACGTCCCCAAACATCCAGTTGTCCACCCCTACCACCAGCACCGCCAGCGGCTCTTTGGCGCCCTGCGCCTGCGCCGCCAAGAGCAGCAGCGCGAATAAAGAAATCATTACTTTTTTCATTTTTCCCATTTTTTTGTTGTTAATAATTGATTGATCTTGATTGATTGATTAATCTCGATTTAATTTTGATTTAATCTCGATTTAATCTCGATTTAATCTCGATTTGATTTTGATTTAATCTCGATTTAATCTCGATTTAATCTCGATTTAATCTCGATTTGATTTTGATTTAATCTCGATTTAATCTCGATTTAATCTCGATTTAATCTCGATTTAATTTTGATTTAATTTTGATTTAATCTCGATTAATCTCGATTAATCTCAATTTAATCTCGATTAATTGACTTTGCATTAATTGCCGCCGCATTATTTCTTTCCCTGCCGTCATTCCTCGCGCTACTCTTTGCATCCCGGAGGGATGCATCTCTCGGTCGAAAGATGCCCGACCCTTTCCCAACCGTATTCCATGGGGTGCATCCCTGCGGGGATGCAAAGAGAACAGGGGCGGGGATGCTTTTTCTACCAAGAGATAATCCCTGCGGGATAATCCATGCTCGCGGCAAGCTACCCATGGCGCGAATCCGTTTTATGCCGCTATCAGCATTTGGAGCTGCTTCGCTGCGCTTCGGATTGCTTCGCTTCGCTACCAATGACAATGACGGCAACCCCTTTCTCCGCTCCTCTCGCGCCGCGCGAGAGGAGCGGAGAAAGGGACGGCAGGAAAAGGCAAAATGACGGAAAAACAGGCTGAAAATGGCGGCAATGAGCGGCAATAACGGCAGGCGCCAAAGAAATAATCTCGCCGCAAAAAAAAACGCCCATGCAAAAAAAACATGGTGCGGAGATAGATGAATTGTGAAAAATATTGTGTAATACGCGACGCGCCCGCGGATTAAATCACGTGTGTGTGTGTGTGTGTGTGTGTGTGTGTGTGTGTGTGTGTGTGTGTGTGTGTGTGTGTGTGTGTGTGTGTGTGTGTGTGTGTGTGTGTGTGTGTGTGTGTGTGTGTGTGTGTGGTTTCGTTTGCGCACACGCTCCACCTCACGGCAAAAAATCTTTCACCCGCAGCTGCATACTCGCCAGCCACTTCAGCAAAATTCCGCAAGGTGTTAGTAGAGGTCATTTTTGGTTGTTGGTTTTTTGGTTTTGGTTATTGTTCGTTACGCGCTATTTCGTTATTCGTTATTGTGAAAGCCCTACGGGCTATTGACGCAAATTTTCCCCATTTGGTTCCGCTCCGCTTCGCTTCTCCGAGCTCCGCTCCGCTCCGGTTCTCCGTAGGACAACCATATCAATATAGAAAAACAAGTGGTGAAAATGCTACGTAGCGGCTATATGATTTAAACGTCGCAAAGGTAGCACTTTTTTTGACCTGCGCAAAAAAAATTGAATAAATAAAAATTTTTATTAAGCTGCGCGGCGCTTCCCGCCTCCCTCCGGGTAGGGTGTGCAAACCTGCGCAATCTTTTCGCTGATTTTTGCCGAATCGCTCTTCCCAACAACCTCATTTTTACCTAATTCTGAGAACAAAAGCCACCTCAGTAGCCATGAAATACACCACCTACACCCAACCTCATTGAGCTATGCTGCGAGCAAACAATGAGGTAATGAGGTTAGCGTTTGCAGCATATACTTTTGCTACTGAGGTCTAACATGCCTTCTAATATCTTTGAAGTTTTTCCACCTGTGCTAAAAAATACGCAGGGTAACGCCTGTACGGAATTTTGTTTTATATTTGCCGACAAAAATCCGCAATGTATCATTCAACGTACAACCCTCTACGGTGGGTGCCTACCGTTTACTTTGCCATGGGATTGCCCTTTGTGGTGCTCAACATGGTGTCGGTGCTGATGTTTAAGCGCATGGATATTTCGGACGTACAGATTGCTTTTTGGACGTCGCTCATCATGCTGCCGTGGACGCTCAAGCCGCTGTGGAGCCCGTTTCTGGGCATGTTTAAGACAAAAAAGTTTTTTGTTGTTCTCACCCAAATCGTTACGGCTGTTGCCTTTGGCGCGGTCGCCTTTTCGCTCAAGACGCCCCACTTTTTCAGCATTGCGGTTGCCTTGCTGTTCGTCATTGCCTTTAGCGGGGCAACGCACGATATTGCCACCGACGGCGTTTACATGACCGAGCTAAGCAAGCCCGACCAAGCGCGGTATATCGGCTGGCAGGGTGCGTTCTACAACATGGCAAAGATTTTTGCCGCCGGCGGGCTGGTGTACCTTGCCGGCTACCTGATAGGGAGGATTGGCAACGTTCATGCGTGGATGGCGGTAATGGGCATTTGCGGGGCGATGATGCTGATGCTGGGCGTTTACCACGCTGGGGCGCTGCCGTCGGGCGGAAAGGCAACGGACAGGGTGAGCTCCTTTGGCGAGTGCCTGCAAAGCTTGTGGACGGTGCTCCGCGCCTTTTTTACCAAAAAAAATATTGCATGGTACATTTGCTTCATCATCCTCTACCGCTTTGCCGAAGGGTTTGTGATGAAAATTGTGCCGCTCTTTCTCAAATCGCCGGTTGAGCAACAGGGGCTTGGGCTGTCGGAGGAGCAAATTGGGCTGTACTACGGGACGTGCGGCGCGATTGCCTTTGTGCTCGGCTCGGTGCTGTCGGGCTACTACGTTGCGGCAAAGGGGCTGAAGAAAACCCTCTTTCCGCTTTGCTGCACCTTCAACCTGCCGTTTATAGTGTACCTGCTGCTGGCCGTGTACCAACCCGCAAGCGGGTGGCTGATTGCGTCTGCCATCGTTGTGGAGTACTTTGGCTACGGGTTTGGGTTTGTGGGGCTCACCCTGTTTATGATGCAGCAGGTAGCGCCCGGAAAGTTCCAAATGGCGCACTACGCCTTTGCCTCGGGGATAATGAACCTTGGCGTGATGCTGCCCGGAATGCTGAGCGGCTTGGTGAGCGATTGGCTGGGGTATAAGTATTTTTTTGCCTTTGTGCTGGTGGCTACCATTCCGGCTTTTCTTATTACATGGCTTGTATGCAAGCTGAAAATTGAAAACTAAAAATTAGAAATAGCAATGAACATACCTTGGGAAGATAGACCCGCCAACGAAACGGGCGTTATATGGCGCTACTCCGCCAACCCCATTATTCCGCGCAACCTGCTGGCGACGTCCAACAGCATTTTCAACAGCGCCGTAGTGCCTTTTGGCGACGGCTTTGCCGGCGTATTTCGCTGCGACGATACCAACCGCCGTATGCGCCTCCACGCCGGATTTAGCCGCGACGGCATACAGTGGAGCATCGAAGAGGAAGACATCCGCCTCACCGGCGCCGACCCCGAGGTGGGAACGTGGGTGTACGGCTACGATCCCCGCGTGGTGCGGATAGACGACCGCTACTACGTTACGTGGTGCAACGGCTACCACGGGCCTACCATAGGCTGCGCATGGACAACCGACTTCAAGGTTTTTCATCAGCTGGAGAACGCTTTTTTGCCGTTTAACCGCAACGGCGTGCTGTTTCCGCGAAAAATCGACGGAAAGTTTGCCATGCTCTCCCGCCCAAGCGACAACGGGCATACTCCCTTTGGCGATATTTTTTACAGCGAATCGCCCGATATGGAGTTTTGGGGGCGGCACCGGCACGTAATGTCGCCCGCAAAGTTTGAGCTGAGCGCGTGGCAGTGCACCAAAATCGGCGCGGGGCCTGTGCCCATCGAAACGCGCGAGGGGTGGCTTTTGATTTTTCACGGCGTGCTTGCTTCGTGCAACGGCTTTGTGTACAGCTTCGGCTCGGCGCTCTTAGACCTCAACGCGCCTTGGAAGGTGCTTGCCCGCAGCGGCCCCTACCTGCTTTCGCCTCAGCGCAGCTACGAGTGCATGGGCGACGTTCCCAACGTTACCTTTCCGTGCGCTGCGCTGCACGACCCCGATACCGACCGCCTTGCCATCTACTACGGCTGCGCCGATACGGTAACATCGCTGGCTTTTGGCTACCTCAACGATATAGTGGAGTTCACCAAAAAAACGTCGATTTAGCGGAAATTTTGCGTACATTTGCCGGCAAAAGCAACCGCAGCGTTGGGTTGCTACCTGTGAAACCTGTAAAAAAATTGAGCCATGCCGTGTACTTGTGCGCATAATGCCTCCGAAACCCATGCCGCTACTGCCGCCAAAGTTGACGCCATCATAGCCGCCGTAGGCGGGGGTAGGGAAAATATTATCCCGCTGCTACAGGCGCTACAGGCGGAGTTTGGCTACCTCTCGCGGGAGGCTATTGAGCGCCTCTACGAGGCGACCGACATAGACCGCGCGCAGCTCATCAGCGTTTCTACGTTCTACTCTCAATTTCGGCACATCCCGCTGGGCAAGCACCTGATAAAGGTGTGCACCGGCACGGCTTGCCACGTTAAGGGCGCCAACAACGTGTACGACGCTTTTGTTCGACAGCTGAACATTAAGGAGGGCGCCGCCACAACGGACGACAAGCTGTTTTCGGTAGAAAAAATTGCCTGCCTCGGCTGCTGCACCCTTGCGCCGGTGGTGCAGATAGACGAAAAAATATACGGCCACGTCATGCCCGGCAGGGTGGATGAGGTGGTTGCCGATTTCTTGGAGCTTCGGGCAAGCAACGCAAAGGAGGATGTGCGCCAAGCGCACAGGCAGGCGGTTGGCGAAGTTCGGCTGGGCATGGGGTCGTGCTGCATGGCGAGCGGCTCGACGGACATCTACCGCGAGCTCAGGTCGGCGTCGGCGCAGCTGGGGATAGAGGTCGGCATTAAGCCGGTGGGGTGCGTTGGCGTGTGCAACAAGGTGCCGCTGATTGACGTTGTGCAGCCCGACGGCTCGGTGGTGCGCTACCCCAACGTAAAGGCCGCCGAAATAAAGGAAATTCTGCACCACCACTTTCAACCCGCCGGATACCTCAAGCGGATAAAAAACAAGCTGCTGGGGAGCATAGACACTTTTCATACCGACGCCACGTGGGACAACGTGGTGTGGAAATCCGAGCACGAGCGCACGGCAATCATCAACAACTTTCTCCACAACCAACGGCACATCTCCACAGAGGGCTACGGCCTTTTGACGCCGCTCAACCTCGACGAGTACTGCGGGCACGGCGGCTTTGAGGGGCTCAAAAAGGCGCTCTCCGCCGGCAATCCCCGCAGCGTGGTAGAAACCATCATGCAGAGCGGCCTGCGCGGACGCGGCGGCGGCGGCTTTTTTACGGGAAAAAAGTGGGAGATAGTGGCTTCGGCGCAAAGCCCTTACAAGTACGTGGTGTGCAACGGCGACGAGGGCGACCCGGGCGCGTTCATGGACCGCATGATGCTGGAGTCGTACCCTTTTCGCATCATTGAGGGGATGCTCATTGCGGCGTATGCAGTGGGCGCCGACAAGGGCATTTTCTACATTCGCGCCGAGTACCCGCTGGCGGTTACGCGCATCAAGGCGGCGATTGGGCTGTGCAGAGCGCGCGGCTTTGTGGGGCAAAGCATTGCCGGCAGCAACTTTTCGTTTGAGGTTACGGTTTTTGAGGGCGCGGGCGCGTTTGTTTGCGGCGAAGAAACGGCGCTGATTGCCTCCATCGAGGGGGAGCGCGGTTTTCCCCGGCAGCGCCCGCCCTACCCGGCAGTGCAGGGGCTGCACGCCTTGCCTACGCTGGTAAACAACGTGGAAACGCTTAGCCAAGTTGCCTACATCGTGAAGCACGGCGCAGAGCACTACAGCAGCGTAGGCACCGAAAAGAGCAAGGGGACAAAAGTATTTGCCTTAGCCGGAAAAATCAACCGCGGCGGGCTTATTGAGGTGCCCATGGGCATTACGCTCAACCAAATTATCGAAAACATTGGCGGCGGCGTAGAGGGCGGGCAAAAGCGGCTCAAGGCGGTGCAGATAGGCGGTCCATCGGGCGGCTGCATTCCGGCGGAGCTGTGCGACATGCCGGTGGACTTTGACGCGCTCACCAAGGTAGGCGCCATGATGGGCTCCGGGGGCTTGGTGGCGCTGAGCGAGGCCGACTGCATGGTGGACGTTGCGCGGTACTTTCTCAGCTTCACCTGCGACCAATCCTGCGGCAAGTGCACGTTTTGCCGCATCGGCACGCGCCGCATGCTCGACCTGCTCGACAAAATATGCAGCGGCGAAGCCGAAATGTCCGATATAGACAAGCTGGAGGAGTTGGCGCTGAACGTCAAAAAATCGTCGCTGTGCGGGCTGGGGAAAACCGCCCCCAACCCGGTGCTCACCACGCTAAAGTACTTCCGAAGCGAGTACGAGGAGCACGTGCGGGGCGTTTGCAAAGCGGGCGTTTGCAAGCCGCTGGTGAAGTACGAGGTAACCGACGACTGCATAGGCTGCACCAAGTGCGCCAAAGCCTGCCCGGTTGACGCCATCCCGTACACGCCCTACAAGGTGCACGCCATTGACGCTGAAAAGTGCGTGCAGTGCGGTCTGTGCATAGAGCAATGCAGCGTTGACGCTATCAGGAAAGTGGGAAAAAAACAGGAAAAAGCTGCACTGTGAATTATTGCTCAACGGCAGGAAGCTCCGCGCGTTGCCTGCTACTTGCCTCCGCCCGCCCACCGCAGCTCTCCCGCATCCTCTTCTATCTTGCCGTTGTCGAGGAGCCACCGCGTTACCTTGAGCATCTTTTCTGTTTTTTGCGGCAGCGTATCTATCAAGCTCTCCAAGCTCATCGGCTGCTCGTGCAGCTGCTTTTTGATGTAGGCCAACAGCTCGTCGAACTCGTACTTGCTCATGTCAAGCTCGTTGCGCTCAAGGCACACGTCGCACTGCCCGCAGCGGTAGCTGTCGGTTTCGCCAAAGTAGGCCAACAGCTGTTGGCTACGGCACTTGGCGCTGCTTGAGGCGTAGGCGAGTATGTGCTCGGTGCGCCGGACGTAGCGCTCCTTTCGGTCGGCGTAGTTTTCTTTGGTTATTCGCAAATTTTTGTCGTCAAGCCTCTCTTCGGTGTAAATAATCAGGGGCGTTTTTTTGCGCGGGATGTAGGCTACGACTTTCAGCTGGGCGAGCTTGTACAGCGCGCTGTACACATCGCTGGGGGTGAGGTTTATGGCGCGGGCAATGTAGGCTTCGTCCACCGGGCTGTACTGCGAAAACATGCCGGTGTAGGCGCGTAGCAGCGCTTTTATCACCAAATCAAGCGAAGGGTTGGCCACCTGCACCTTGTAGAGCTCGTCGCGGTCAACCGTGAACATGACGCGCGAAGGGTTGTTTACCTCGTCGGTGAGCTCTATGTAGCCGTCGCGCTGCAAAAACTGTAGGGCGCTGTACGCCGTGAGCGAGTGTATTTTGTAGGCTGTGCAGAACTCCCGCATGCTGAAATCGTGCACCGTGTCGCGCCCCGTTCCCGTGGGGATTTGCAGAAAGCTACCCAGCGCATGGTACACGCGCTTTATCTCCTCTATCGGCGGGAAAGCAACGGCGTAGCGCTTGTTCATCGACACCTTATCCATGTTGTTGTAGAGCAGCACGGCGTAGGCCTTTTTTTCGTCGCGCCCGGCGCGTCCCGCCTCTTGGTAGTAGGCTTCGAGCGAATCGGGCAGCTCCATGTGCACCACCCAGCGCACGTCGGCTTTGTCAATGCCCATGCCAAATGCGTTTGTTGCCACCATGATGCGCGTTGCGCCGCTTTTCCACTCATCCTGCTTTTGGCTGCGCTCTTCGTTGCCCATGCCGCCGTGGTAGGAGTCCGCCGAAAAACCGTTTTCCCGCAAAAAGGCGGCCACCTCCGCCGTTGCCCCGCGCGTGCGCACGTACACCACCGCCGTGCCGGGCACCGCAGCGGCAATTTTGAGCAGCTCCTTGCGCTTGTCCTCGGTATGGCGCACCACGTAAACCAGATTCTTGCGCTCAAAGCTCTTTTTGAGGAGATGCTTTTCGCGGAAGCGGAGCCGCTCCATGATGTCCTGCGCCACCTCGGGCGTAGCCGTAGCGGTGAGCGCCAGCATGGGCACATCGGGGATGAGGTCGCGCAGCTCCGCAATCTTCATGTACGACGGGCGGAAATCGTAGCCCCACTGCGAAATGCAGTGCGCCTCGTCGATGGCAATGAGGTTGACCTTCATGTGCGCCACGTACGCCTTAAAAACGTCCGTCCCCAAGCGCTCCGGCGACAGGTACAGAAACTTGTACCCGCCGTACAGGCAGTTGTCGAGCGCCACCTTAATCTCGTGGCTGCTCATGCCGGAGTAAATGGCGAGCGCCTTAATACCCTTCTTTTGCAGGTTTTCCACCTGATCCTTCATGAGCGCAATGAGGGGCGTAACCACCAAGCAAATGCCCTCCTTTGCCAGCGCCGGCACCTGAAAGCACACCGACTTGCCGCCGCCGGTGGGCATAAGCGCCAGCGTGTCGCGCCCATCATACGCCGCCTGCACTATCTCCTCCTGCAGCATGCGAAACGAGCGGTGACCCCAGTACTGAAACAGTATTTTTGAAAAATCAACCATAGCGCACAAAGATAGCTTATTTTAGAAATATAGAAAAGATGAAATTGAAACCGGGTGCATTTCAACTTGTCGCGGCCTTAAGCCGCGATGCTCATAGCCGGGAATATGCCCGGCAGGCATACGGGAATATGCCCGGCAGGCATGCAGGAATAGCTCCGGCAGGCATTAACATTGATTGGCAAAACCCTAAGGGCGACCCGTTCTGGATAAACGAGCCTATTGCGCTAATGCAGGCGTTGGTGCTCTACTCCTCCAGGCACCTAAAAGACATTTGCGATATTCCGCACATTTTTTCGTTTGCAGCGCATTCCTCGGAGGAGGAAATCGCCAAGTTGGTGAGCAAAGACGTGGACTACAGCAACTACGCGGCGAGCTTCACCAGCGCGCTGGCAAAAAAAGATGTCGGCGGGCAAGTTGCCGGCGTGTGGTCGGGTATTAAGTCTGTGGCCAGAAAAGCCAGCGTAGGCCCGCTCATAATGTGGGTGCTGAGCGGCGACGAGGTGGACTTTAACCTCAACCGCCCCGAACAGCCTACCCTGCTCTGCATTGTGAATAATTCGCTAAAGCAAAAAGTAATAGCGCCGTTCGTATTGCTGGTGGCGACCGTATGCCGTACAACCATGAACGTAAAAAAGCGGCATAAATCCATCTTTCTGCTGGACGAAGCCCCAACGCTCTACTTGCCGGAGTTCGACCAGTTGCCCAACACCGGGCGCTCCAACAAAATCGCAAAAGAAATTGCAAATAAGCTCATCCGCCTCCGGGCGCACTCAATGGTGTGAGCGACAAAAAGAGTTGCTGCTTGCCTCCAAGCTGGAAGCGGTCATTGAGAATATATCGTCCACCTCAGCCGGCGAAAAGGAGAAAAAGAAGCTAATTGCTTACTACCAGAACAATAAAGACCGCATGCGCTACAGCCACTACCGACAGATGGGCTGTGGCA